>CAXBDO010000187.1:0-5336 GCA_963974165.1 uncultured Aequorivita sp. | reverse complement strand
CCATAAAAACCAAGGATGGCGCAGTTCGTTTACGTAATAATTAAGTCCGGCCAACGCACAAATAAAAACCACATAAAACATGAGACTGGTGTAGAACTTTTTAATTTCTGCCACACGTTTTTTGGCCCTGTAATATTTGTTGTCGTTATTTTCAATTTCCATAATTGTAGTTTTAAATCTTGTTTAAAGGTACCGAAGTTTTGCTGGGCGTAAAATAAGCCCTTACCCAATTGTTAAAATAATAGGCTGAATTGTAAGTTATTCTTCCTTATCCATCAATTCACGGATCTTGCGTTCCTCCCAACTTTTACCGAACAGCGGATTGTAATTGAAGGTTTCTGCCGCGTGGCCAGAAACGCCCATCCCCCAACCTACTATTGGAAATAACGCCCACGGAAAACCTGCTTGCGAAATATAATTTAGGTAAATAAAAACCGGCACAAAGAGAATATAAATGGCTAAATGCAGATAAAACCCCTTTAGTTTTTCAACCCGTTTTTTGGCCAATCTATATTTCTTTTCTGAGATAAAAGTTTGCGAAGTATTCATAATTTCTATGTTTTCTCCCAAAATGGGGATGGCGACACTAAATTCTTTAGCCGATTCATTTACCACCACCGGCCTATCTGTTAAGAGAGAATATCTATCGCGTATATTCCGAAGCCCAACGCCGGTGCTTTCTTTTAAAACCTGTTTTGGCTGGCTGTTGTTTGTAACTACCAAATTGCCATTTTCCTCAGCTATATTTATGTACAACTTCTTAGAAGGCATAACTTTATTGTGCTTTACCGCATTTTCCAACAAAAGCTGGAGTGACAATGGTACAACTTTGGCCTTATCTGGTGTGGTAAACACTATGCTGTCTTCAAACCTAACGGCCAATAATGACATATACAGCTTGGCAAAATTCACTTCTTCCTCTACAGTAATTAAAACCTTGTTTTTTTGCTCCAACACATAGCGATAAACTTTAGATAGCGCAGTTGTAAACCGGGTAGCAGCCTCAGGATTTTCCTCAATCAAACTCGTAAGCACATTTAAGCTGTTAAAGAGAAAATGCGGATCCAGTTGATTTTTTAAGGCATCAAATTTTGCAGAGGCGGTCCCGGCAATTATTTTTTGCTGGGTGACTATGGATTGCTGTTTATTTTTATAATAATAAAACCCATAAAAAATGGTGGTAACTACTATTGAAATAAGGAAGGAAAGGTAGTAATACTCCATTTTTTCTGAAGCAAGAAACTCTGAAAAACCGTGGCCATCTATTACAACTTCGGTAATAATTCGAATAAAAAAGATGCCAACCAAGGTTACCAAAATTCCGCCGAACAATCCTTTTAAAAGATTTTTGGGTTTGAATACCTGCTTCGGAAATCTTTTCAATAAAAGCTCGAAGTAATAGGCATTTGCCATATATAGCACTACAGAATACAATTGGTTGTAGAGAAACATTTTCAATATTTCACTTCCGTCCTTAAACTGATAGCCATTGGCATACTGAATAATTCCGAGTACAATAAATACAAGAACACCAACAGCAAAACCTTTCCCTAAATCTTTTAAAATTCGCATTTTGAAATTGAATTATTAGCAATTAAACATCCTTTAAAAAAATTCCGTAGAGGATGTTTATGGTGGATTTACTTACAGCTTTCCTGCTTTATCTGATTTGCACGCTCTTCGCCATAGGTTGGATAAAATTCGCCAGCCGGCTTAAAGGTTTCAAAAAGCTCTATTGCACGCTGAATGTCCTTACAATAAGGTTCAAGAGATTGCCCGAAGTATTTAGCGCTGCCCATATCCCATTCTGCCTTTGCTAAAATAATACGTGGATTGTCTGGAGCCAACGCCAGGGCCTTATTGTATAGTTCTGAGGCCTTTGGGGAATACTTCATTCCGTACTGCTGCCCGTCAATTGTGCCTGAAGCACCAATAGGTCTGGATTATCCTTAGAGTTAGTAGTGGCATCGTTTATGAAATTTTGTGCTTTGTCCAGCTGCGCCTGAAGCTTTGTACCATCTTTTTCGGTAAAACTGTTTATTACGTTAATCTGCGCTACGTAATAGGCAGGTAACCAATTGTCCGGTTCTGCCACGGCAATACGCTCAAAAACATTAGCTGCTTCCCAAGATTTATTTTCCTGCCAAAGTTGAAATGCTTTTTGCATTCCCTGTTGGTATTTTGTTGGTTTTGCATCTGCGCCTGCAGCAGAATCTGGTTGAGCCTGCATTGCGAAAGCTGTAAAAAGAATGATGAGATAAGTAACTACATTTTGCATAATTTCTAATATTTAATGGTTATAAGTTGTGTTTATTGTTAATTGATAATTGCTAATTGTCCATTATCCTTTGTCCTTTGTTCCCCAAATTTCCTTTAAAAAATTTAATCTGAAAAAACCGATACACCCAAGTGTTGAATTTAAAGGTTGAATTGTCATTTTAGTTTTTCGGTTATTTTAAATGAATCAAGTTTTATTTTACAAAGTTCATTTATAGATTGTCTAATTGATTGTCCTTTCCATCATCGCTTATAGTCCAGAAAAAGCCAACAAAAAAGAATTGATCTGCCGCGGGAAGTAATTCCCTTCTTGCAAATGTGCCATTTGCATCGGGCGAATTTGCATATTGATAGCCGTTAATGTTTTTGGTTGCCAATACATTATTAACAGACACATATAGAATCTGCTGTTGGGAAATTAAATACGCCCAGTTTAGGCTTAAACTATTATAACCCTTGGTTTTATTTTGAAGGAATCCAGGACTGTTCAAATCTGTGTAAGTTCTGCCACTGCCATATTGATAACTGAAACCAATCTGGCTCTTCCAATCGCTAATCCAATATTTTGCAACCAATGAAAGGTTATGGGTATTCGCAAAGCTGGGCGTAGCCTCAATAGGATAATTCTTGTACTTGCGCTCAGTATCCAAATAGGAATAACTTACCCAATAATCTATATTTTTCAGGGATTGGTTATCTCGCCAAAATAAGTCCAACCCTTGCGCAAATCCATCACCTCCATTCTGGAAAGTACTATTAAAGTTCGGAAATTCCCCATTATAGGTAACCAAATCTTGGTATTGTTTTCTATACACTTCTGCCCTGAATATTCTATTGTTTGCAGCGTATTGGTAATTTAAAATATAATGTTGGGTATGCTGTGCTTCCAATTCATCCGTAAATTTCAACACATCGCTATCAGGCTGTTGGAAGAAATCGCCATAAGCCAAGGAAAGCTGGCTGCTTTTCCCTGTTTTATAGGCGAACGACACTCTTGGAGATGCGGTAAATTCCTTAAACAATTGGCTGTATTCGCCACGAACGCCAATTTTTAAAGCAAGTTTTCTCGAAAATATAACATCAGCCTCTGCAAAAATTGAAGAGATGTTGTTGTTATAACCGAGCTTTACAGCCGTAATACTATCGGTAAAATTTTCCTTGAAATCGGTTACAAACTGTTCGGCTCCAAAATTTAGGATAAATTGGTTGTTAAAGCGTTTTTTCAATTTTAGTTTTAAATGCGCCGAATTTTCAACGTCCTTTATTCCTATTTCATTAATACCAATTTTTGTGTTGCCTAGGGTATAGCTACCTCCTCCAAAAATCGTCCAATTATTGGCCAACATTTCAGAATAACTGGCATTGGTGTAAAAGTTCTTATTATTTAATTTAAATCGGGTGCCCGCGGGATTATTGATATCTTCCTGAATAAGCTCAAAATTTGAAGCATCGAAAGCGCCATAGATTTTCAAAAGGCCTTCCCCTATGCGCTGGCGGAAAACAGCTTCGCCGGCAGTAGTTTCAAAAGGTTTTTTCCAATCGTTTCGATCTGAAAAAACGGCGTTGTAAGGTGCTAAATTTATATAGGTAGCATTCACGCTCAACGAACTTTTGGCCCATTTTTCGGTATGCCCCAAAGCGCCACCAACGGTCATTAAAGAGATATCCGTTTTTTCCTGGGTTGGCTCATCAATGGTATTTAAAAGCAATACGGAAGATAAAGCCTGTCCATATTCGGCAGAATAACCTCCAGTTGAAAAGGTAATTCCATCAAATAAAAACGGACTGTAGCGTCCACGGGTTGGCACATTGTTGGCCGTTGGCGAATAAGGGGTAAATACCCGGATGCCATCTATAAAAATCTGGGTTTCGCCAGCGTCGCCCCCACGTACAAAGAGTCTTCCGTCTTCAGCAACGGTAGTGGTGCCGGGAAGGGTTTGCAGGGCACCAACAAAATCGCCCAACGCACTCGCAGTTGTAACTATATCTAACGGTTTTAAGACCGAAATTTTACTGTTGTCGCCTGCCGAAAATGATCCTGCCGTAATGGTAACAGTTTCCAGCGAATTTAGGTCATCGCGAAGTACGATTTTTAGATTTTTCATTTTTGAAACATCTTCATTTAATTTAAATGGCTCAAAAGAAACGTATGAAACTGCCAAGGTCTGGGTACCTGTTTCATTAGTTTCAAATAAAAATTTTCCCGAATCATCAGACGTACTGCCGTCGTATGCGCCTTCCAAATACACATTGGCGCCTCCAATTGGGTTTCCTTTTTGGTCTACCACGGTTCCGGAAATGGTAGTTTGCGCAAAAAGGAGGCTGGGAAAAATAATTAATAGGAAGGTAATTATTAAAATTTTCATTGGATGGTTTGGTTATATTATGGGGTCAAAGATGAAGTTTCGGTATAAGTTTTCCGCATAAAAAAAACCGAACTGTTCAAAATTGAGGTTCAAATGTAGATTTAATTTTAAAAGGTCTAAAACTTATTCCCCATTTCCTACGATTGGAAGGCGTTGCCGCAATATCTATATTATTTTTAAACCGATTTTAATTATGAAGAAATTATCCTACGATTCTGGTTTATTTTTCAAAAGTAAAATATGAAAAATTGTACCTTTCGTGAAAAATTAGAATGACCGATTCAGAAAAAGTGGATGTTTTTATTGAAAAACAAACACAATGGAAAAACAAGCTTCAACAGCTTCGGGAAGTTATTTTAAAAACGGAGCTAAAGGAAGAAGTTAAATGGGGAAAGCCAACTTATACGCTTAACGGCAAATTGGTAGTTGGCATGGCCGAATTTAAAAACCATATGGCGCTTTGGTTCCATCAGGGCGTTTTTTTGAAAGACCCGCACAATAAATTGGTCAATGCGCAGGAAGGCGTAACCAAAGCCCTCCGGCAATGGCGAATTGAAGCAGAGGATGAAATTGATACCGATATTGTATTGGAATACATTAAAGAGGCTATCGCAAATTCAAAAGCTGGCAACGAGCTAAAACCTGAACGAAAAAAAGGGATTTCTATTCCCCCCATATTAAAAGATGCTTTTG
>CAXBDO010000186.1:0-5340 GCA_963974165.1 uncultured Aequorivita sp. | reverse complement strand
GTGCCCTTTTTCCTATTTTTCTTTACCCCGTTTTTTGCCTTGTTTTTCTGGCTGATCTATTCCCGTAAAAAATATACCTATTTGGAACATATGGTTTTTATATTCCATATTTTCAGTTTTATATTTTTAGTGCTGCTACTGTCTATTATTCCCGATTTAATAATTGGCTTCGAATTTTTTGCGGGCTGCCTGTTTCTCTTTATAGGACCTATATATTTTTATAAAGCTTTAAGAAATTTTTACCTCCATAGCAGGTTTATTACATTAATAAAATTTGTATTTTTAAACACTGTGTTTGTTATAGGCTTGTCTTTCGCCGCAATTGTTTTTATAATCGCAAGCGCAGCAATCTATTAAAAAATGGTACAACAGGTTACACAAGGAATTAAAATTTCGGTAAAAACTGAATTTGATGGTACGTTTTACAAAAACCGTAAAATGCAATATGCCTTTGCCTATACTGTAACAATTGAAAACCAAAGTAAAGACACAGTACAGCTGACTTCCCGCAGTTGGAAAATAAAGGATTCCTTAAACCATACCGAAATTGTGGAAGGCGAAGGCGTAATTGGCCAAAAACCAATTCTCTTGCCCGGTGAAAAACATTCATACACCAGTGGTTGTTTGCTCTACTCCCCTTTCGGCGCTATGAAGGGTTATTATAATATGGTAAATTTTACCACAACCCGCAAGTTTCGGGTTTCCATTCCGCTCTTTAATTTAAGCGCGCCTTTTTCTATAAATTAAAGGCTTCCTAGTCCTCGAAAGGGAAAAACTCTGAAGTACTTATTTTTTTTGTTTGTAAATCTTCGTAGCGCATTTTCACACTTTCTTCTTTTTTTACAATCTGGGTAATGCTTTTTGTTTTAATGAAACCACGGTCCATAATTAAGTTGCTACTTACATCTCCTTCGCCAGCAGTTTTATGGAAATGAAGGATTTCTTCTTCCGAAGGATTTAAATTGCTCTCTACATATTCCGAAAACCATTGTTCGCGTTTGTCCTTTAAATTTTTAGGATAAAGCGGGGATGACGACCAAATTTGGGGCGCAAGCGGTTCTTCTGAAAAATGAAATTTTTCGCCATCCCACACCAATTGTAATAATTGCACTTCAGCTTGCCAATCAACTACAACCGCGGTAAAAGGCTCAATCTCGTTAAAATTGTAATTTTCAATGGCACTTTTTATCTTTTCGCTTTTCAGCAAATCCTTTACTACCACCCCCCTACTTTTTCTGTAAAAAGGCTTGGGTTGGTGTGCCACAAAACCGCCGTTCATTAAGGTGATTATTCTCTTTTTTTCGCTTATCCCAATCCAGGTTCCACCTGCCACCGCATCTTTTGGGTAAAGGAGCTTTACTCCATCTTCCTCATAAATTTCAGGCATCAAGGTTGCGCGCCCCGGCGCCTCATCCCGATTTGAGGTAAGTATAAATGAATTATTGGGATTCGGAATAAAAGTTACGGTACACATATTTTTAATGTATTCAGTGTTCAGTGGCAGTGGTCAAAGGTCAGTGGTCAGCGCTCATTGCCCATTGCTCCTTGCTCATTGCTAATTGCTAATTGCTCATCGCTCAGTAAAACTAATGAAATATGGAAATTTAAACTCGTTAACAGTGTATTATTTAACCTTTTTGAAAGTAAAAACTGCCTATGGCTCCTGCCCTCTGAACCCCAAAAAAATTGTACCTTTGCCGTCTTCATAAACACAAAATATAAAAAGTTATGGGTAATGGATTTTTTGAAGTACCAATCGCCGTTAACGAACCAATAAAAAGCTACGCGCCAGGTTCTGAAGAACGCGAGGAAGTACTGAGAACTTACAGAGAAATGTACAAGGACACCGTAGAGGTGCCTTTATTTATCAACGGAAAAGAGGTTAAAACCAAGGAAACAGATATTATGTTTCCACCGCACGACCATAAACACGTGCTTGGTACTTATCATAAAGCTACAAAGGCAAATGTGGATGAGGCTATTTCAACAGCTTTGGAAGCAAGAAAAAAATGGGCCAATATGCCTTGGGAACAACGCGCCGGGATTTTTCTTCGTGCTGCCGAATTAATTGCAGGTCCTTACCGCGCAAGAATTAACGCGGCAACCATGTTAGGCCAATCAAAAAATATTTACCAGGCCGAAATAGACTCTGCTTGTGAGCTTATAGATTTCCTAAGATTCAACGTTCAATATATGACTGAAATCTATGCGGAACAACCAGAATCTACATCTGCCGCTTGGAACCGTATCGAATACAGACCTTTGGAAGGATTTATTTATGCTATTACTCCATTCAACTTTACTGCTATTGCCGGAAACCTTCCTGCAAGTGCGGCCCTAATGGGCAATGTTGTAGTTTGGAAACCAAGCAACAGCCAAGTTTATTCTGCAAAGGTTATTATGGATATCTTCCGTGAAGCGGGAGTTCCGGCCGGAGTAATAAATATGGTGATGGGAGATCCAGTTATGATTTCAGATACCATCCTTGCGAGCCCAGATTTCAGTGGGGTTCACTTTACAGGATCTACCGATGTTTTTCAAGGACTTTGGAAAAAGATTGGAGAAAATATCACCAATTACAAAACCTATCCACGTATTGTTGGTGAAACAGGTGGAAAGGATTTTATCGTGGCGCACAAAACTTCAGATGCGAAGCAAGTTGCAACTGCAATGGCTCGCGGTGCCTTTGAATTTCAAGGACAAAAATGTAGTGCTGCTAGTAGATGTTATATTTCAAACAGTATTTGGGAGGACGTTAAAAATTATTTGATAGACGATATCCGTTCCTTTAAAATGGGTACTCCAGAAGATATGGGCAATTTCATTACTGCGGTTATCCACGAACATTCTTTTGACAAGCTTGCATCTTATATAGATGCAGCCAAAAAAGACAAGAATGTTGAAGTGATTGCCGGAGGAAATTACGACAAGAGCAAAGGGTTTTTTATAGAGCCTACCGTAATTGTGGTGAAGGATCCTAAATACACTACTATGTGTACCGAATTGTTCGGCCCTGTATTGACTGTATATGTTTACGACGATAACAAATGGGAAGAAACCTTACAATTGGTAGATGAAACTAGTATTTATGGATTAACCGGCGCGGTTTTCAGTGAAGACAGATATGCATTGGAGCAAGCTGTAAAAGCTTTGGAAAATGCCGCAGGTAACTTCTATATCAATGACAAACCAACGGGAGCAGTAGTTGGACAACAGCCATTTGGAGGTGCACGCGCAAGCGGAACCAACGATAAGGCCGGAAGCAAACAGAACTTATACCGATGGATTTCTCCAAGAATGGTAAAGGAAACATTTGTTTCTCCTATAGATTATAGATATCCGTTTTTAGGATAAGATTCTAATTTGAATCCATAAAAAAACCCATCTTGAATATTTCAGGATGGGTTTTTTAGTTTTTGGAAAAGCTTGTGCTATTCGTAATTTTTATTTTCTCCAACTTCAGCGTGTTGCGAATTCTTCGCTTCATCATTGGCATTTACCACCATTACAACCACACTTAGATTGTCTACATTATATTCTGAAGGAATTTGAAGGCTGTACTGTTTTTTATATTCAGCATATGCTGGGGTTTGCGCGATGGCATCTCCAAAAATATCTGTCAATGAATTTCGAAGCGCATCGTTATGCACAAAATCTGGAATCGGGTTTCCGTGGCCCTGCAACGGATGGCCAGAAGTAGCATTAAAATAATTTGCCTGGGCATAGATAATTCCACTTTCCACAAGATAAACAACCAGCTTATCGCCTACTTCAGAGCCGCCGGCATATACAACTTTTACATCTACTGTTAAGTTGGCACCCGTAACCTTGGAGTTAATTGCGATAGCAAGATTGGTGTCGCTTCCAGCCATTGCCAAAACATCGGTAGTTGAATATGGGTCCAGCCATTTTTGTTTGCGGTTAAGTCTTGCCTGTGGTAAGCCACCTATTCCAAATTCTGTTTTTAGTTCCTCTATTCTATCAAAATGCATAGGGTCTGGCAAGGTAGAACCTGTTTCGTGGATAGCCACAACCGAAATATGGTTGGTAGCAACCTTCGCTGTATCTATTGCCAAAGCTACCGCCGGGCAAAATCCGCACCAAGTACCTGTATAGTCTTCAATAACTACTTTTCTCTTTGGGGTATAAACCGAAAATTCCTTAACCGGAGTTGTATAGGTTTCATTGTCTACCACATATTCGGCATAAACCTCAAAACTGCCCACGGTAGCTGAAGTAAAGGTAAAGCCATTAATGGCACTGCCATTTACATAAAAAGTGGCGTCGGCCGCTGTGTTATTGCCATCGCTATCCAAAAGGCCAAAAGTGATTGTTTGGTTTTTCATGGCCCTTGGTGCATCTATGGTTAATGCTCTTTCGGTAAGCGCAAGTACTTCAAAATTTAGGATATTACTATTTATGTCGTCAAAAACTGCTTTTACCTCAAAAGTTCCGGTAGCCGTAAACGTATAGGTTCTTCCTGAAATAGCCTCATCGTTAACATAGTACGTTGCCATTTCAGAATAATCTTCGCCATCACTTCCC
This sequence comes from uncultured Aequorivita sp., assembly GCA_963974165.1. Classification (GTDB taxonomy): domain Bacteria; phylum Bacteroidota; class Bacteroidia; order Flavobacteriales; family Flavobacteriaceae; genus Aequorivita. The sequence continues at coordinate 795 of CAXBDO010000186.1, read as the reverse complement.
ATAACGGTAAATACTACGGCATCATCTACAGATAAAACCTCCAATTCCCCCGGTCCGGCATCGCTTTTAAGTTCTAGGGTCAAGGTAGGGTCGGCCGGTACAAACGGATCTTCTTTTTTGCTACAGGAAATAACCGTTATTGCTGCAATAGCAAAGAAAAATAAGGTTTTAAAAAAAGGAAAGGTTTTCATAATACAGGAACAATTTAGAAATATAAATGTGCGCTAATATAGTTGAAATCTTAAAAATGAATCGGTTAAAAGTGTTAAATGAACAATTTTCAAATAAACCAATTCCTATTTCATTAAAAAAAACTTAATATTGCTACACTATAAAAATCGCAAATCATTTAAATTATGAAAAAAATCTTCACGCTTCTCCTGTTTTTCGCCACTTCCTTTATGTTTTCACAAAGTGAAATGCCACAGATAGATTTAACAACTATAGATGGCAACACTATTAGTTCAAAAGAGCTTTCAAAAGATAAGCTGATTGTTGTTTCCCTTTGGGCAACTTGGTGCGTACCATGTTTAAAGGAATTGGACGCTATTAGTGAAATATACCAAGATTGGCAGGACGAAACCGGCGTTGAATTATTTGCGGTTTCGGTAGACGACAGCCGTACCGTAAAAAGGGTAAAGCCTTTAATTAACGGAAAAGGCTGGGATTATACAGTGCTTTTAGATACCAACAACGATTTTCAGCGTGCTTTGGGCGCGGCTACGGTGCCTTTAACGCTTCTGGTGAAAAACAACGAAATAGTATATCGTCATTCCGGCTATAGCCCTGGCGCAG
>CAXBDO010000185.1:0-5392 GCA_963974165.1 uncultured Aequorivita sp. | reverse complement strand
ATGTGCCCATGCTGTATTCCAGATTCCAGATTGCCATAATGGCATCGCAGAATTCAGTATCTACCTGGTACATATAAACAGCCATAAAAGCTGTAAAAATAATGGAAGCTAGTCCGCCCGAAATTAAACCAACTTCAAATCCTTTTTCATATTTGAAATTAGATTTGCCCGAAGCGTATTTTTTCATCGCCAAATAAATGCCCGCGCCAAAAATAAGACCGTTAACGGAGCTTAAAACAGGGTATTGGTGTAATCCTACTAATTTTAAAAGAAGAAAATACGCTATAAGAACTATTGCCATCCAGATACCGTAACGCGAATATACTTTAAACATAGTTGTGGGTTTTATGTTCAAAAGTTACGAAATGTTGCCGAACCAATTGTGAATTGACCGGTAATTTTTTTCAATCAATGATAATACAGGGCTATTTCCAGCTAATGGTTTCCATCAATTTACGGATGTCTTCCCGAAGGTATACCACGGCTGGGTAGATAGAATCGAAGTTGGGTTTTGCATCAAAATAGAGTGCGCCGTTTAAAAAATGATTTACGCTGTCTGTAGCGTAAAACTGGGTCTGACTTGCGGCATTCCCATTAATCATATAAAACATACCGTATACTTTCTTATCTGGATTTACAAAGGGCTGTTCTGGGATGCTATTGGCCTTTATAGTATGGTCGTAGGCCAATTTTTGGGCATCCTGTAATAACGAATCTAAATTATTATCCCGCACATCTTGATAGGTCAAATATAAAGTGGCCTTCATATTAGGGTAGTTAATATTGATGCCGCAATTATTTTTGAAAACTATCTTCGCATTTCCGTTCATCGCAAAGCTATATGGGCAATCTGTATCAACCGTGCGGTATTCCGGTTGCTGATAATCTAGACGCAACATGGCAGAAGGTTTTACCAAAACATCATCTTCGCAGGAAATGAATAGGAAAAAACTAAAAAAAAGAAAAACTAGATTATTTATTTTCAATGGTAAGTTTTATTTGTTTGATGCGTTTTCCCTCGAACGCTTCAATGGTAAACGCATAATTGTGGAAGGATATTATCTCGTTTTTCTTCGGGAACCCTTTCGAAATTTCCAAAAGGAATCCAGCCAAGGTTTCTGCTTCCCCTTTATCTACTTCAAATATTTCCGGATCTTCAGGTTTTATTACTTTGTAAAAATCCTTCAAAGGGGTTTTTCCTTCAAAAACAAAGGTGTTATCGTCCAATTTCGAAAAAATAAGATCTTCGTCATCAAACTCATCGCTAATTTCGCCAACAATTTCCTCGATAATATCTTCCAAGGAAATTAAACCGCTTGTACCACCATATTCATCTACTACAATAGCCAAGTGCATTTTCATTTCCTTGAATTCATTGAGCAAATCGTCCAATTTTTTATTCTCTGGCACAAAATAGGCTTCGCGTTTTAGGCTTTTCCAATCTAAATTTTTTCGGTCTGTATACGGTATAAGGTCTTTTACGTATAGAATTCCGGTAATATTGTCCATACTGTCCTTATAGACCGGGATACGCGAATAGCCGCGCTCAATAATTTCAGGAAGGATTTCCTTAAAAGTTTGCTCTTCATTTAGGGCGAAAATATCCATCCGGTTTTTCATAACCTGTTTGGTATCGGTATTTCCGAAGGTTACTATTCCCTGTAAAATTTTTTGCTCTTCGAAAGTAGTATCTTGGTTTGAAAGCTCCAAGGCCTGCGAAAGGTGGTCTACGCTAATATTCGATTTTTGTTTGCCGTACCTATCGTGCAAAAACAAGGTTGCTGAACGCATAGGCAAACTTATTGGTGCCAGCAGTGTATCTAGCACGTTAAGCGGTTGCGCCATAAAAACGGCAAATGAAATCCTGTTTCGGTTGGCGTATATTTTTGGAAGAATTTCGCCAAAAAGTAAAATAAGAAATGTAACCACAACCACCTTTAAAAGAAATACTACGCTTACTTCAAAATAATACAGATTTAACGAGTAATTCCACCGCTCGAACCAAATGGTGCTAAGCGATTCAAAAAGGAGAACAATTGCAATGTTTATAAAGTTATTGGCTACCAGAATAGTTGCCAAAAGTTTTTTCGGCTTTGCCAAAAGTCGCTGAACAATTCCCAGTTTTTTTGCGATCGATTTTTCGGCATTGGTTTCAAAATCTGAAGGAATTAAGGAAAAGAATGCCACCTCTGCCCCTGAAATAAGGGCCGAACAGGCTAAAAGAACAAACAGCAAAACGGTGCTAGTTATTTGGGCAAAATCCAAAATGGTAAAGAAAAATAATAAACCGGGGGGTTCTGTATCCAAGTTATAGGTTTTAGTTAAACGTTAAAAAGGAAGATCGTCCTCTTCTTCCGAAACTTGATTGTTTGTTTGGGCCTGCGCAGTGGGCTGGGCTCTTTGCGTGTTTGGTGCAGTATTGGCGTTACCAGAACCATTGCTATCGCTCTTTGGCGATAGAAAGGTAAAATCTGTACAGTGAATTTCGGTGCTATATCTATCCAGTCCTTTATCGTCCTGCCACTTACGTGTTTTAAGGCGGCCTTCAATATAGACCATATCACCTTTCTTTAAATATTTCTCACAGATTTCGGCAGCCTTGTTGCGTACAACTATATTGTGCCATTCGGTATTTGTAACCCGTTCGTTTGTAGATTTATTGGTATAAGTTTCGTTGGTTGCAAGCGGGAAACGGCCTAAACTGTTGCCCCCTTCAAAATAATGCATTTTTACATCATCGCCTGTATGCCCAATTAACATTACTTTGTTCAGTGTTCCACTCATAATTAGTATATTTTCAATTTGTGCAAAGGTAAATCTTGAGATTTAAATATAGTCAATTTTTGAATTTTTATATAAATTGATTTCACCTTGTTATATTAATGTGAAGGGACTTCAATAATTCTCAAAAAACTCCGAAACAAAATCGGCTATCAGCACCGGAACCGCATAATTTTCCAATTCCGAAATAGGAACGGTGTTTTTTGATGGTTGCGTCACTTCAACTATCCAAAAGCGGGTGTATAAATGTTGGTGTGAAAGTTTATGGATAACCGGCTTTTCATTAAAAAGGGAAATATTTTCAATATCAAAACCTACTGAAAAATCCTGAAACTGCTCCAGGTTCTGTAATGCGGAAAGATTTATTTCCATTGAAGTTTCTATGAGGGGAAATTCATAAAGCTGTTGCCAAATTCCTTTGCCGGTTCGTTGTTGTAAGATAGTACGTTCGTTTTGCGAAAGAACAACCAAGTAATTAAAGTATCTTTTTTTAACGGGCTTCGCCTTAATTTTTACTGGTAGCTCTGACACTTTTTGCTGTTGAAAGGCCACACAGTCGCTATTAAAGATACAATTTTCGCAATCTGGATTTTGCGGCACACAGTAACGGGCGCCAAACTCCATTATAGCCTGGTTAAAAGTTCCGGGCTGATCGGCATCAATTAATTGTTGCGCCAAAGTTTTAAATTCCTTTTGTCCCGCGCTTATATTAATAGGTGTGGAAATTCCGAAATAGCGGGAAAGTACCCTGTACACATTTCCATCTACAACCGCTTCGGGTTTGTTGAAGCAGATACTGGCAATGGCACTTGCGGTATAATCGCCCACGCCTTTCAATTTTAATAAATCTGCGTAATTATCGGGAAAAATGCCCTGCATTTGCTCAGCAACCATTTTTGCCGTAGTGTGCAGGTTTCGGGCGCGCGAATAATAGCCCAATCCCTGCCAGAGTTTTAAAACATCATCTTGGGGTGCATTTGCCAAATCTTCCACTTTTGGATAGGCTTCTGTGAACTTCAAAAAGTAGGGTAAACCTTGCAAAACGCGTGTTTGTTGAAGTATAATTTCGGAGAGCCAAATGTGGTACGGATTTAAAGTATTGCGCCATGGCAATTCGCGTTTGTTTTGTAAATACCACGAAATGAGATTTTTGGATAAATATGGGGCTAATTTAGGCATTGGGTAAAATTAATCTATATACCTTTAAATTTTAAAGGATTAAGGTTTGATTTATTGATTTTAAAATATGTATATTTGCGGTCTTAAAAAAAATCTAGAAAAGAATAATTAATTAAAATTTACAATAATGACGAAAGCAGATATCGTAGCGAAGATTTCAGAAAAATTAGGAATGGAAAAGAATGAAGTTCAAGCTACTGTTGAAACCTTTATGGAAGAGGTAAAGAATTCATTGGAAGGTGGAGATAATGTCTATTTAAGAGGTTTTGGAAGCTTTATTATTAAAACAAGAGCGGAAAAGACAGGACGCAATATTTCTAAGAACACAACCATCAAAATACCTGCCCACAATATTCCTGCATTTAAGCCTGCAAAAGTTTTTGTTGAAGGCGTTAAGACAAATGTGGACGTAAAATAATATTAACCCGTTCCGCCTAGCGGAGCACTAAAAAAAGACTTTAGTATGCCAAGTGGTAAAAAAAGAAAAAGACATAAGGTAGCGACTCACAAGCGCAAGAAAAGACGTCGCGCTAACCGCCACAAAAAGAAAAAGTAGTTTAGAAACTACTTTTTCTGTTTTAAAAGTGTTTCGGGAATTGTGCCAAGCGCGCTATTCCTAAATAAAACAAACAAGTATTGTTCTTTGAAAATGAAATTGTGGCAGCCAGCTTTTGGCCTAGGTGCAGTTTCGCCGGATTTTTTTATATAAAATCTGTGAAAAATATTGTTTAATTAGTCCCGATCTGACATCGGGGCAACAAAATTAATGTAACGTGAACTACGAATTATTTATTAGGTCCGGTTCACAAGAAGTTGATTTTGCCCTTTTAAAGGATGGAAAGCTTATAGAGCTTCACAAGGAAGAGGAGGATAATAATTTTACGGTTGGCGATATTTTTTTGGCCAAAATCCGTAAAACTGTTCCGGGGCTAAATGCCGCCTTCGTGAATGTGGGCTACGAGAAGGATGGTTTTTTACATTACCACGATCTGGGCCCAAAAGTGCTTTCGCAATTAAAATTTGTAAAGGCCGTAAGTTCAGGAAAGTTAAAAGATTACACCCTTAAGGATTTTCCATTCGAAAAAGAGATTGATAAGCACGGCAACTTAAATGATGCCCTAAAGAGCAATCAATCCATCTTGGTTCAAATTGTAAAAGAACCCATATCCACCAAAGGGCCACGTATTAGTTCCGAGCTTTCAATAGCCGGAAGATATATAGTGTTGGTTCCTTTTTCCGATCGCGTTTCTGTTTCACAGAAAATAGAGAGCAACGAAGAAAAAGATAGGTTAAAACGCTTGATAACGAGCATAAAACCAAAAGGATTTGGCGTTATTATACGCACCGTGGCCGAGGGCAAAAAAGTAGCAGAACTGGACAAAGATTTACAGAACCTTACCGAACGCTGGACAGCAATGTGTAAGAAGCTACA
>CAXBDO010000184.1:0-5407 GCA_963974165.1 uncultured Aequorivita sp. | reverse complement strand
GCCGTTATGGTATTAATGGAATTTGCAAGCGCATATTTCAAAGTGACCATACCGCCATATCCGCCACCGGCATTTTTCGGGGTCCAAGATTGCAGTAAATGGTGCTTTCCTGCCGGTATTGTATACATTGTATTTGGCAGGGTATCGCAAGGCGACATATGCATTTGGTCTATTGCCGTGGCATAAACGAACGGTTTAAAGGTTGAGCCTATTTGGCGCTTTCCTTTTTTAACCATGTCATATTTATAATGTTTGTAGTCTATTCCACCTACCCAAGCTTTTACTTCGCCGGTCTGCGGAGTCATAGACATCAAAGCCGCTTGTAGGAAAGACTTGTGGTACCTGATGGAATCCATAGGTGTCATAATAGTATCAATATCGCCTTTCCAAGAAAAGACGCGCATAGGTACTTTAGTTTTAAAGCTTTTTATTATTTCTTCCTCGTCTTTGCCTTGACGTTTCATATCGCGCCAACGGTCGCTTTTACGCATAGCCGAATTTAGAATGCTCTCCGTTTCTTCTAAAGTTATATCCCTAAATGGGGCGGTTTTGTTGTTTTTGTTATGCTCGTCAAAAACTGCCTGAAGCGCAGCCATATGTTTTTTTACAGCTTGTTCGGCATATTCCTGCATTTTGCTATCTATAGTTACATATACTTTTAGACCATCTTGGTAAATATTGTATTTACTGCCATCTGCTTTTGGATGTTCCTTTATCCAATCTTCCATGAATTGCCTTGCGTATTCACGGAAATAAGTTGCACTTCCTTCATCGTGGCCTTGAGGGGTAAATTTTATATCCAACGGCAGCGCTTGGAGCGAATCCATCACTTTTTCTGAAATAAAATCATACTTCTCCATTTGTGCCAAAACCACATTTCTTCTTTCGCGCACCAATTCGGGTCTACGGTTTGGGTTGAATAGAGAGGAGTTTTTAAACATTCCCACAAGCATGGCAGATTCTGCCGTAGTTAGTTGCGAAGGTGGCTTATCAAAATAAATATTTGCCGCACTTTCAATGCCCACAGCTTGGTTTAGAAAGTCGTATTCGTTGAAGTACATCGTTATTATTTCGTCTTTTGTATAGCGACGTTCCAGACGGATTGCAATAATCCATTCCTTAATTTTCTGCATCACCCTTTCAACTTTATTGGAAGCTCTTTGGTCCGTAAAGAACAGTTTAGCCAACTGTTGAGTTATAGTACTTGCACCACCACGGGAACCCAAAAAGGCCACTGCGCGAATGGTTCCTCTTCCATCAATTCCGGAATGATCGTAGAAACGCACATCTTCAGTAGCTATTAAAGCTTTTACCAGATGGTCTGGCAATGAATCATAGGGTACCGGAGTTCTGTTTTCTTTGTAAAATTTACCAATGGTTTTTCCGTCGGAAGAAATAATCTCGGTAGCCAGGTTTTTTTCCGGATTTTCAAGACTGGTTTCATCGGGAAGACTTCCGAATAAACCCCAAGAGGCGGTTAGGAAAAATAGTATTATAACAAGAATAAACCCCAGAAAAAGTTTCCAAAAGGTTTTAATATGACGCTTCAGATCTTGTTGATCCTTTTTCTTGGGAGATGCTTTTTTTGTTGCCATAAGTATTTACTGTTTGATAGCCTCTTCAATGCTGAACCCAACATCTGTAATGCCTTCGAGTTTTGTAACGCCTTCAACCTCGCCATTATTGCGCATTGCCTGGCCTATGTCTACGCTGTAATTTCCGGGTTCAAGAAACTGTACATTTTCTTTGTACCACAGCTTGTTTTCCTTTACATCGCCTATTCCTTGCCCCATCCACGAACCGTCCGGATTTGCCATTCGGTATTCCAAGGTGTCGGTAACAGTTTTTCCGTGGGGAAAATTCATAGATACAATTAAAAAGATATTGTTGAAATTGTATTCGTTGGTATTTCTGATATTCACAAAAAGGTTATACCGCTTCAACGAATCGAGCTCCGGCAGCGTAAATGCCACTACTTCATCTGCACCCCAATGACCATCCATAGCTTGTATTTCGCTATAAATTGTGTCCGATTCGCAGGAAGCGAAAAAAATGGCACCCAATAAAAGAAGCAGTATTTTATTCATCTTTCTTCGGCTTGGGATTCCTGTTTTTGTTGCTAGGCCTATTTCCTGGTTTATTTGAAGGCTTATTTGAAGGTTTGTTGGCGGGCTTATTTCGTGGCCCTTTTTTAATTGGCGCCGCAGCGGTTGCAGTTTCTACCTTTCCTTTTTTGTTGCGGTTTTTATTTCTGCGTTTTTTGGTGGGTTGCTTCGGCTTGTCGAAACGCGTTAAGCTGTCTTGACCCACAACATTGCTGAAAGGTTCTTTTTCCGGCTTGGCAACTTCCGTAATAAACTCTTCCAAGGCCAAAGGTTTTTTGCCTTTTTTGTTGAGCTCTATTATTTCGTTGGCTTTTTCGGCAGTTAGCTCATGCCAATTCATAAATTCCTTTTCATAGGCATACCAAAGCAGGCCTTTAAAAATATCTATTTTCTGGCAAGTAGCAGTTCCTTTTTCAGTTTGCAGTTTTATCTCTGTACTCGGGAATGATTCCAAAGCTTCCAAATAAGTATCCAATTCATAATTTAGGCAGCACTTCAGCTTTCCACACTGCCCAGCAAGTTTTTGCGGGTTCAGGGAAAGTTGTTGATAGCGCGCTGCGGAAGTATTTACCGAACGAAAATCTGTTAACCAGGTAGAACAACAAAGTTCGCGGCCACAACTTCCTATTCCGCCCAAACGTGCGGCTTCCTGACGGAAACCTACTTGTTTCATTTCAATACGGGTGTTGAAAGTACGGGCAAATTCCTTTATCAATTCACGGAAATCTACGCGCTCTTCGGCAGTATAGTAAAAAATAACTTTTGAAGCGTCGCCCTGAAATTCCACATCGCTAATCTTCATTTGAAGTCCTAAACGAATAGCAATTTGTCGCGAACGCTTTTGCACATCGGCTTCCCTGTCGCGAACGCCTTGCCAAATATCAATGTCTTTTTGGGTAGCCTTGCGGTAGATTTTTGGCAAAGCCTCAACCTTTACAGGCACTTTTTTCTTCTTCATCTGCACGCGAACCAACTCTCCGGTAAGCGTAATAATTCCGATATCGTGGCCTGGTGAAGCTTCAGTAGCAATCACATCGCCAATGCTAAGTGTAAGATTTTCAGAATTTTGGAAGAATTCCTTTCTTCCGTTTTTAAAGCGCACTTCCACCGCATTGAAGGGTTCCATATTGGCGGGAAGTTGCATATTTGAAAGCCAATCGAACACCGTTAGTTTATTGCAGCCATCGGTTCCGCAAGTACCATTGTTCTTGCATCCCTTTGGCTGTCCGTTGGCGCCCGTGGCACAGCTGGTACAGCCCATATTTTTTATATATAAAGCCCTTTTCCAAATTGAAGAGGGACGAAAATTAAACAAATAATTTAATCCGTAAAGATACCAATAATTAATTACGAATTCTGAATTCAGAATTATGAATTATTTTTTGAATTTCAACTTCTCTGAACGCCCCTTTTTAAAAATTTTGTTACTGTTTGGAATGCCTTGGCGCAGTCTTTTTTGTTCTTCTTCTGGTAATTGAATTATTGAAACACATTCTTCAGAACAACAGTTTTCCATCGCTATCGCACACTTTTCACATTGAATAAAAAGCAAATGGCAAGCTTCGTTTGCACAATTTGTATGCTCGTCGCAAGCATCACCACATTGATGGCAGTGACTAATTACATCATCCGTAATGCGTTCACCACGACGATGGTCGAAGACGAAATTTTTACCGATGAATTTATTTTCCAAACCCAGATTTTCAACTTGGCGGGCGTATTCAATAATACCACCTTCAAGCTGAAATACGTTTTTAAAACCTTTGTGTTTGTAATAGGCGCTGGCTTTTTCGCAACGGATTCCGCCTGTGCAATACATAACCAGTTTTTTGTCTTCTTTGTGGTCTTTTAAATCTTCTTCAATAATATCCAACGAATCGCGAAACGTATCAACATCGGGCGTTACGGCGTTTTTAAAATGGCCAATTTCGCTTTCGTAATGGTTTCGCATATCTACCAAAACTACATTTGGATCTTCAATAAGTTCGTTGAATTTTAGTGCGTCTACGTGTATTCCTTTGTTGGTAACGTCGAAGGTTTCATCATTCAAACCATCCGCTACAATTTTATCACGGACTTTTACTTTCAGTTTCAGGAACGATTTTAAATCCTGCTCAATGGCGATGTTTAAACGTACATCTTTCAGAAAATAAATTCCGTCCAGAAATTCCTTGAATTCCTTAAAACGTTTTGCCGGAACGGAAAGTTGGGCGTTAATGCCTTCGTGAGCCACATAAATACGGCCCAAAACATCCTGCTCGTGCCAGGCAATAAATAAATGATTTCTGAAAAGATGTGGATTGCCAATCTTGGCATATTGATAAAAAGAAAGGGTAAGCCGTTCCTCGCCGGCCTGTTCCAAAAGTGTTTCCCTCTCTTTTGCACTTAATTTATTGTACAGTTGCATGCTATACTTTTTTAGGTGAAAAGATTGATTTTAATATTGGCGCAAAAGTACGGGTTTTTCGGGAAAAGGGGAAAAACCCTGTTGTTTAAAAAGGAAACTTGTTCTAAATTTATTGAATATGAAACAAATATATTTTTTAATCTGTTTACTTTCTTTTTCAATTTGTCTTGCCCAAGACACCCAACTCTTTGAAAATACGTGGTATTTACGAACCGTTCAAAGGGATGATTTGGCGGTCTTGTACAATGTTGCTGAAATTAACCCTCCAATTGCGCCCTATCTTTTGATATCTGAAGATTTTAATTTCAATGGTGAAGGGGCATGTAACGCCTTTAACGGCACATATAGTTTTTTCTCGCCAAATAGTTTAACCGCTACAGATTTCACCGCCGCTACAAATGATTGTGGTATACAAATACAAAATCTTTTTGAAGATGCTTATTTTGGATTTGTGTCAGGTGACATTTGGTATAACATCATCGATGATGGAGGAAATCTTGTTTTAACTTTCGGAAATCCATTAGGTGGAACCGCAGTTTTTAAGAATTATGCGCTTTCCACCAAAGATTTTTATAGGAATAAATTTACAATATATCCAAATCCAGCAAAAAATGAACTGATTTTAAGTTCAAAAAATACCATTGCCAATCTCACAATCAAAATCTTCAACATAGAGGGCAAACTGTTAAGCACCCAAAACTTAGAATTTGAAAAACTGGTTTCTGTCGATGTTTCCAGTCTTTCCCGCGGAATTTATTTTTTGGATATTGAAGATGGAAACGGCAATTCAACAATTAAAAAGTTTATCAAGAATTAATCCTTACAGAATTTAATCTGCTTTTCGATCGTGCTTCAAACCGTTCCCGATAAAGAGTCGGGATAAACTATGTTTCCA
>CAXBDO010000183.1:0-5463 GCA_963974165.1 uncultured Aequorivita sp. | reverse complement strand
CTGCTGCTAAGCGCCATTGCTGAAGAATTTCCGCAGCTTACGTCACTTTTATATGTAATCAATTCCAAAGGAAATGATACCTTATACGATCAGGAAATTGAGCTCTTCTACGGAAGGGACCATATTTTTGAGGAAATGGAAGGTTTAAAATTTAAAATAAACGCCAAATCTTTTTACCAAACAAATAGCGAACAAGCGTTTGAACTTTATAAAATTACACGCGATTTTGCGGGTTTAAGCGGCAACGAGCTGGTTTACGATCTTTACACCGGCACTGGCACCATTGCACAGTTTGTTGCTAAAAATGCGAAAAAAGTAATTGGTGTGGAAGCTGTACCCGATGCTATTGAAGCGGCAAAAGCCAATGCAGCCTATAACAACATTGAAAATGTTGAATTTTTCGTTGGCGATATGAAAAAAGTATTCAACCAGGAATTTATAAATACCCACGGAAAACCCGATGTTGTAATTACAGACCCACCTCGGGACGGCATGCACGCCGATGTTGTGGCACAACTTTTAAACCTGGGCGCCCAAAAAATTGTGTATGTAAGTTGCAACAGTGCTACGCAAGCACGAGACTTGGCACTTTTGGACGAAAGTTATAGGGTAACCAAAGTGCAGCCTGTAGATATGTTTCCACAGACACATCATGTAGAAAATGTTGTACTTTTGGAAAAGCGTTGATTTATATAAAAATGGTAATCATAAATGATTAAAAAAATAATTCTATTTACCCTTATCGTTTTCGCTTTTAAAGGCTGCACAAAAGACGACATCTGTCCTGAAGGCACTGCAACTACTGCGAATTTGCTAATTTCGTTTTCTGATATAGCTAATCCTCTAAATTCTAAGGAGGTAACCGTACTATCTGTAATTACCAACAACACAGATTCAATTGCGGTGATAAATCTAGCTACAACAGCAGCGATAGAAATTCCCTTAAATACCAATTCCGATACCACGAAATATCTTTTTAAGCAAAGCACGCTTTCAGAATCGGGCACCGTTTTGAGTGAAAATATAGACAGGGTAATGTTTATCTACCAAAGACAAAATGGATATGTTACCCGCGCCTGTGGCTTTAAAACCGAATTTTTTAACTTGGAAACCAATTTGGAGCCGGAAGGAAACGAAAATTGGATAAAAGAAATAATTGTAAAACGAGATACCGTTAATGACGAAAATAGCGCCCATATTACTATGCTGCATTAGTTTTTTCTGCGGCACCAATTTTTTGGCGGCGCAGACACAAAGTAAAACCGTGGCAGACACCGTTCCGAGAATTGAAAAATTTGGAATCCGCGTTGGGGTCGATATATCAAAACCTGTACGCACCTTAATTGAAGATGGCTATTCCGGTTTTGAAATTATGGGCGATTTTAGGGTGACCAATAAATTTTATGCTGCGCTAGAATTAGGAAATGAACAAAAAGATTGGAGCGAGCCCTACGTTTCCTCCACCACAAGCGGCAGCTATGCCAAAATTGGCTTCGATTATAATGCCTATGAAAACTGGTTGGGAATGGAAAATGCCATTACATTGGGTCTGCGGTATGGTTTTTCAACCTTTCAGCAAGAGTTACTCAGTTACCGAGTCTATACCAACAATCCGGCATTTCCAACCGAAACAATCTATGATCCGCAGGAATTTAAAGGTTTAAATGCCCATTGGGCCGAATTTATTTTGGGCGTTAAAACTGAAATCCTCAATAATCTGTATCTCTCCATCAACGTACAGTTAAAACGAAAAATTTCAGAATCTGAATTAGATAATTTTGCGGTATTGTACATTCCAGGCTATAATAGAACTTATGATTATAGCGAGTTTGGCGTAGGTTACGGGTATTCCATTTCTTATTTAATTCCTATTTATAAGAAATAAAGCTTTCACCCCCGAAAGGAGGAAAACTGAAAACTGATAACTTTTTACTGATTATTGTTAACTGGTCACTGAACACTGATCACTGAAAACTGATTACTGCTTACTCGCCTTTCTACTACCTTCATACATTTCATAACGTACAAGTTTAAAAGCTTCCATATTTGAGGTAATCATCCAAGCTTGGGTACCAGGGTAACTGCGTTTTAACGTATTGCCGATAGAACTGTAAAACTTTTCAACACTTTCAACAGAAATCCGTTCATCATAGGGTGGATTAAAAACGATGTACAATGGTTTGTCCTGCTCCTTTTCGCTCTCGAAAAAATCTTGTTGTTTCACCTCAATAAATTCGCTAAGGTTAGCACTTTTAATGTTTTCTTTAGCTTTGTGAATTGCAACCGCATCTGTATCGAATCCGTAAATTTTATGAGGAAAATCGCGCACTTTTGAAAGAGCCGCCTCTTCAATTTTTTCATAAAGATCTACATCAAAATCTGGCCAATTCTCAAATCCGAACTCCGCGCGATTTAAATTAGGCGGAATATTGCAGGCAATCATGGCAGCTTCGGTCAACATTGTTCCCCCACCGCACATAGGATCCAGAAAATTGCATTGCCCACTCCAGCCCGAAAGCATAATAATTCCGGCTGCAAGTACTTCGTTAATTGGCGCAAGTGTACTTTCTACTTTATAGCCGCGCTTGTGCAAGGATTCGCCAGAACTATCAAGGGAAACCGTACAAATATTTCTATCAATATGAACGTTAATGCGCAAAGTTGGATGGTCTAAATCTACGTCTGGGCGCACTCCTTCCCTATCGCGAAATCTATCTACTATTGCATCTTTTGTTTTAAGTGAAATATATTGCGAATGCGTAAATACTTCAGAAAAAACAGTTGCATTTACGGCAAGCGAGCCTTTTACATCCATATAATTTTACCAAGGCATTTCGTATATTTTTTTATACAGATCCTCTTCGGTAAAAATGTTGAATGCGCTAATTGGTTTTAAAATTTTTATGGCCGTACGGCAGCAAAGATTGGCTTTATACATAAATCCCGTATCGCCTTCAAATGAAACGTTTCGGGTTCCTATTTCAATAGATGAAGCCCCCAATTGGCGAAGTTCCTGTGCTAACAGTTCTTCCATCCCAAAAAGGGTTTTTGCTACCATTTTAAAATTCTTTGTCATAGTATTTAAACAGATTTCCTGCAAAAATACAGTATTTTAGCAGCGCGAAACGACAACTATGCAAAAAGAAAAAGAGAATTGGTACGCTTCGTGGTTCAACACGCCTTATTACCACATACTTTATAAAGATCGGGACCATCGGGAAGCGGCTCTTTTTATGAACCAGCTTACCTCATTTTTAAAGTTAAAACGCCAAGATACTATCCTAGATTTGGCCTGCGGAAAAGGCCGACACGCAAAATACCTTTCAAAACAGGGTTTTGATGTTACCGGGGTAGATCTTTCCAAGGAAAGCATCCAGCATGCAAAACAATACGAAAATGCCAAGCTCCACTTCCAGGTGCACGATATGTGCCTTCCTTACCCAGAGCAGTTTGATGCGGTTTTTAACCTCTTTACAAGTTTTGGCTATTTTGAAAATGAAATTGACAACTTACGGACCATTGAAGCCATTAAGGCCGAACTAAAACCCACTGGCCACGGGGTAATTGATTTTTTAAATGTAGAGTTGGCTATTAAAAACTTAATTCCTTCGGAAGAAAAGAAGATGGGCGATATCCTTTTCCACATTGAAAAATATGTGGAAGACGGTTACATTGTAAAAAACATCCGCTTTAGTGATAAAGGGGAAGACTACTTTTTTACGGAACGCGTAAAAGCGCTTACACTTGAAGATTTCCAGGAATATTTTGAAGTGGCCAATGTGAAATTAATCCACGTTTTTGGCGACTACCAACTCAATAGTTTTAATAAAGAAACCTCAGACCGATTAATATTAATATTTAATTGATGAATTATATTTTACTTTTTTTAGCTGTTGCTTTTGGGTATTTAATTGCCATATTTCTAAAGAAAAAAGAGTTGAAGAACATGGAAGTTTTTCTTGCGTTTAGCGGGGCCTTCCTATTATCCATCACCGTTTTTGAATTATTGCCACACGTTTTCGAGACGCCATCAAAGAGCATTGGTGTGTTTATTATGGTGGGAATTTTATTGCAGATATTTCTCGAATTTTTTTCAAAAGGGGCTGAACACGGGCACGTGCATTTGCACACCGAAAAGAAAAGTTTTCCGTGGTTGCTTTTTATCAGTCTTTGCATTCACGCCTTTATGGAGGGTTTTCCTATTTCAGAAGAAAACAATTTGTTGATTGGGATTATAATCCATAAAGTACCGGTTGCCATAATTTTATCTTTTTTCTTTATTACTGCGGGTTACAAACGTTCAATTATTATAAGCTTTCTGTTCTTTTTTGCGCTTATGACGCCTTTGGGAAATTATATTGCCAATAACTATGATTTTGTAGCACAGTATGAAACTGAGATTTCGGCAGTGGTAATTGGAATATTCCTTCACGTTTCTACCACTATTTTGTTTGAAAGCTCTAAGAACCACAAATTTCACCTCTCCAAAATGAGTGCGGTAATTATTGGGATTGTTATTGCTTATTTGTTATAAGCGCTATTAAATTTTCACTTTATTTCTCTATTCTATATTTAGTAGCTGAAAAATCCAAATAACTGGAAGCTAGTTGATCGAATAATCCATTTTAAACTTCCTTGGGAAGCTTGTAGTGAAGTAATTAAGCATTCCAAACTCTTCGACCTTAATTGTGTAATACAGCGTCCAATTCACCAACCTATTCTGCTTCAAAAACCATTTAAACACTTGAGTATATCCTATAAAAAAAGCCTTCTGTTTCCAGAAGGCTTTTCTTTATTTATAAAATGTAGGGCTTATTTTTTCCCGTCCATTTTGTCTTTAAGCGCTTGTAGCGCAGAGTTTGCATCACCAAGGGTTGGTTTTGCTTCTGCATCAGCAGCTGTTTGTTTTTTCACAGCTTCTTTTACAATTTTCGCTTCTTCTTCTTTGTGAATTACCATATGTGAAGCAACCACTTTCTTGAATTCTTTGTTGAATTCAATAATTTGGAATTCTGCCTCATCACCTTTCTTCAACATAGAACCATCTTCTTTTTCAAGGTGACGGCTTGGTACGAATGCTACGATATCTTCGTTGAATTTAATAGTGGCTCCTTTGTCTACTACTTCGTCAATAGAAGCAGTGTGCTTAGTTCCAACTGCAAATTCACCTTCGTATTTATCCCAAGGGTTTTCTTCTGTTTGTTTGTGACCTAAACTTAGTTTACGACCTTCAACATCCAATTCCAATACAACAACTTCAAGAGTGTCACCAATATTGGTAAACTCGCTTGGGTGCTTAATTTTCTTAGTCCAAGAAAGATCGCTTATGTAAATAAGACCATCAATTCCTTCTTCTAATTCAACAAAAACACCAAAGTTAGTGAAGTTACGTACAATACCTTTATGGCGTGAACCAACTGGGTATTTAGTAGTAATATCAGTCCATGGATCTGGAGTCATTTG
>CAXBDO010000182.1:0-5468 GCA_963974165.1 uncultured Aequorivita sp. | reverse complement strand
AGGTGAATACCGAAAATATAGACGAATTTGTTGCTACCGTAAAAAATATTGCTCCCACCTTCGGCGGAATTAATCTTGAAGATATTAAAGCTCCCGAAGCTTTTGAAATAGAGCGAAGATTAAAGGAAGAACTGTCTATTCCTGTTATGCACGACGACCAGCACGGAACGGCTATCATTTCGGCGGCGGCCCTGCTCAACGCCCTGGAGTTGGCAGAAAAAAAGATCGAGGAAGTTTCCATTGTAATTAGCGGCGCGGGCGCGGCAGCGGTTTCGTGTACTCGGCTTTACAAAGCTTTCGGCGCAAAAGATGAAAACATTGTAATGTTAGACAGTAAAGGGGTTATCCGTAAAGATCGCGATAGCCTAACTGATGAAAAAGCCGAATTTGCTTCCCATAGAAAAATAGATACACTTGATGAGGCTATGGTAAATGCCGATGTTTTTGTGGGCCTTTCGGTTAAAGATATTGTAACCCCCGAAATGCTATTGAGCATGGCGCCAAACCCCATTGTTTTTGCAATGGCCAATCCCGATCCGGAAATTGAATACGACCTTGCGGTAAGAACCCGCGAGGATATAATTATGGCAACGGGAAGAAGTGATCATCCTAACCAAGTGAATAATGTACTCGGGTTCCCATTTATTTTCCGCGGGGCACTAGATGTACGGGCAACAAAAATTAACGAGGCTATGAAAATGGCTGCCGTAAAAGCCCTTGCCGATCTTGCCAAAGAGCCCGTGCCCGAGCAGGTAAATATTGCCTATGGCGAAACGAAACTGAATTTTGGGAAGGATTATATTATTCCAAAACCTTTTGACCCGCGTTTAATTGCTACAGTGCCGCCCGCCGTTGCAAAGGCCGCGATGGAAAGTGGTGTTGCCACAACCGATATTACCGACTGGGAAAAATACCAGGACGAACTGTACGAACGTATGGGTAGCGACAACAAGATTGTTCGGCTTTTGGTTAACCGTGCAAAATTAAATCCGAAGCGAATCGTATTTGCCGAAGCAGATCATTTGGATGTTTTAAAAGCGGCACAGATTGTTTTTGAAGAAGGCATCGGTATTCCTGTTTTATTGGGAAGAAAGGAAATCATTCTCGAATTAATGGAGCAAATTGATTTTGATACCGAACTTGAAATTATCGATCCAAAAAATGATGAAAATGCAGATAAGCTGAAGCATTATGCACAAAAACTTTGGGAAAAGCGAAGAAGAAGTGGCATTTCATTATACACAGCCGAAAAATTGGTGCGCGAGCGAAATTATTTTGCGGGTATGATGTTGAGTGAAGGCGATGTAGATTGTATGATATCGGGTTATGCCCGATCCTATCCATCAGTTGTAGTTCCTGTTTTTGAAACGGTCGGCAGGTTTGAGGGCGTTACAAAAGTGGCTACTACAAACTTGATGCTTACCAAGCGAGGCCCGTTGTTTCTTTCAGATACTTCCATAAATATAGACCCAACTGCAAAGGAACTGGCGAAGATTGCCCAAATGACCAACTACACCATGAAAATGTTTGGTCTACAGCCGGTGCTTGCCATGATTTCATACGCCAACTTTGGTTCTTCAAAAGATCCGCATGCAACCAAGGTGCGTGAAGCAGTAGATTTGCTTCATAAAAGCAATCCAGATATGATTGTTGATGGCGAACTTCAAACAGATTTTGCACTAAACCCCGAGATGCTTCAAAAGAAATTTCCTTTTTCAAAATTAGCGGGCAAAAAAGTGAATGCGCTTATTTTTCCAAACCTCGATTCGGCCAACAGCAATTATAAGTTGTTGAAGGAATTGAATGGGGTAGAGTCAATCGGTCCCATAATGTTGGGAATGCGCAAACCCGTCCATATTTTACAATTGGGCGCAAGCGTAGAGGAAATTGTGAATATGAGTGCGGTAGCAGTTGTTGATGCACAGCAGAAAGAGAAGCGTGTAAGAGAGCATGGAAGCAAGTAATTGTGGTGCTTCTTCCCCAATATTTTCGCAATAACCCCAATGGCTGTTGGAAATAATTATACTATATTTGAACCTTTTAGTTTTCGTTAACATATGATAACCCATTTACAGGGCAGACTGGTTGAAAAAAACCCGACCGACGTAGTAGTAGATTGCAATGGAGTAGGGTACTTTATCAATATTTCGTTGCACACATTTTCCGAACTCCCCAGCAATGAAAATGTTAAACTCTTTACCCATTTGTTGATACGGGAAGATAGCCATACGCTTTACGGTTTTTCAACTATTGTTGAACGCGAAATTTTTAGGCTATTAATTAGTGTTTCGGGCGTGGGTGCAAGTATTGCCAGAACAATGTTGTCTTCCTTGGCGCCAGAGCAGGTTATGGAAGCCATTGCCCAAAATGATATTGCAACAATACAGTCGGTAAAAGGAATTGGAGCCAAAACCGCACAACGTGTTGTTTTGGATTTAAAAGATAAGATTTTAAAAGTATACGGTTTGTCGTCTATTTCTGCGGGAGCAAGCAATACGAACAAAAATGAAGCGTTATCAGCTTTGGAAACCTTGGGCTTTGTTCGTAAACAATCAGAAAAAGTGGTGGATGCCATAGTGAAAGAAAATCCGCAGGCTTCGATAGAAATGATTATTAAGCAAGCTTTAAAAAAATTGTAAAATTTGAAGGCAAAAAATTACGTTTATACGGGTAGCTTTTCTAAGCTGTTGGCAATAGTAAGTTTCATTTTTGTATGCAATGCTTCATTGGCGCAGGACTCCACAGCTGTTGGAAACGAAATGGGACGCATGAATCTTCCAAACCCTACAAGTATCCAGAATCTCTACACTTACGATCCCATTACCGATAGATATATTTACTCACAAAGATTAGGGAGTTTTGATATTACCTATCCTATAATTTTAACGCCACAAGAATATCAGCGCCTCATCCAAGAGGAGCAAATGAAGGCCTATTTCAAGGAAAAAATAGATGCAGCCGACGGAAGAAAGGAAGGTTCCGAAGAACAACAAAAAAACTTGCTACCTACATTTTATGTGAATTCAGATTTCTTTGAATCTGTTTTTGGCGGCAATTCAATTGAAGTAATTCCACAAGGTTCTGTTGAAATGGATCTTGGCCTACTTTATACAAAACAGGACAACCCACAATTTTCGCCCCGAAACAGGAGCAATTTCTCTTTTGATTTTGACCAGCGTATTAGCTTGAGCCTATTGGCAAAAGTGGGAACAAGACTACAGGTTAACGCTAACTACGATACAGAAAGCACTTTCGATTTCCAAAACCAGATTAAGTTGGAATACACCCCAACTGAAGACGATATTATTCAAAAAATTGAGGTAGGTAATGTTAGCATGCCGCTAAACAGCTCGTTAATTCAAGGGGCGCAAAGTCTATTTGGGGTTAAGACGCAGCTTCAATTTGGAAAGACAACCATTACCGGCGTTTTTTCTGAACAAAAATCGGAAACCCGAACCGTTACTGCTGAAGGAGGCGCCACTATTACAGATTTTGAACTTTTTGCTTTAGATTATGACGATAACCGCCACTTCTTTTTAGCACATTATTTTAGGGATAACTATAACCGTGCCTTGGCGCAATATCCATTTATAAACAGCAATGTTCAAATTACCAGAATGGAAGTTTGGATTACCAATAAAACAAGCCGTACAGACAATGTTCGAAATATTGTGGCCTTACAGGATATTGGGGAATCTAACCCTTTCAATATTGGTTTGGATATGCCTCCGGGCGGGTTTATTAATGCTTCCAGAAATGCATACCCAGATAACTCAAATAACGATTTTAACCCCTTCGGAATAAACGGCGGCGCGCAAACTTTGCTGAATCCGTTAATTCGCGATGTTGCTACGGTTAATCAAGGATTTACCGGTGTGAATGTAAATGAAGGAATAGATTATGTTTCTTTGGAAAGCGCACGTAGACTGGATCCGGGAGAATATTCGTTAAATTCGCAATTAGGATATATCTCGTTAAACCAACGTTTAACCAACGATGAAGTGTTGGCAGTTTCGTACCAATTCACCGTAAATGGTAAAGTATACCAAGTGGGTGAATTTTCTAATGATGGGGTGGAGGCAAATGGTGGTACGCAGCCCGTTGGCGGCGGTGGCACCGGAAACCCGCCAGAACAACAAACTGGGCTTGCGCAAAACTTGGTTGTAAAGCTTTTGAAGAGTAGTATTACAAACGTGAACGAACCAATTTGGGATTTGATGATGAAAAACATCTACCCCATTGGCGCCTACCAACTTGAAAAAGAAGATTTTAAACTTAATATTCTTTATACAGATCCTTCGCCTTTAAACTATCTAACCGAAGCCGGGGCACCTTTGCCAGACGATGTTAAGGATGAAATTCTTTTAAAGGTTTTCAATCTTGATAGGTTGAACTTTAACAACGATCCACAACAGGGCGGCGATGGTTTCTTCGACTTTCTTCCGGGAATAACTGTAGATGCCCAAAATGGTAGAATAATTTTTACTACCGTAGAACCTTTCGGGAATCATTTATTCGATAAGTTGAGTTTGCCTTCAATGCCTTCTAATTATTCCATGCCTGAAACCTATAACCCAAATCAGGAGAAATACGTTTTTAGAACACTGTATACTGGCACAAAAACCCAGGCGGAACAAGAAGAAAGCGAAAAAAATAAATTTCAATTAAAAGGGACATATAAATCTACCGGTGCCGATGGTATTCCTATTGGCGCTTTCAACATTCCCCAGGGATCGGTTACCGTAACCGCGGGCGGAAGAACTTTGGTTGAAGGAGTAGATTACACGGTAAACTATCAATTGGGTAGGGTCCAAATTTTAGATCCTTCTTTATTGAACAGTAACATTCCAATTTCTGTAAGCACAGAAAATAACTCATTATTTGGTCAGCAAAGCAAGCGTTTTACTGGATTGAATGTGGAGCATAAATTCAGCGATAAGTTTTTGGTCGGGGCAACCTATTTAAACCTAAACGAACGCCCACTAACCCAAAAGTCGTCTTACGGGGTTGAGCCAATCAACAATACCATTTTTGGAATGAACTTGAATTATTCAACCGAAGTTCCATTTTTAACGCGTTTGGTTAATAAACTTCCAAACATAGACACAGACGTAGAATCTAATCTTTCGTTACGAGGTGAATTTGCATACCTAAAACCGGGCGCACCAAAAGTTTCAGATTTTGATGGAAAAACAACCGTGTATGTTGACGATTTTGAAGCCTCACAAACTGGAAATGACATAAGTTCACCCTCGAGCTGGTCGTTGGCGAGCACCCCCTTAGATTATGGCGGGGAAATTGAAAATGACAACCTACGTTACAATTATAAGCGTGCTAAACTGGCTTGGTATACTATAGACCCTGTTTTCTACAGCAGCCAACGCCCCGAAGGAATTAACGATGAAGATTTATCTTCTCCATTTACCCGCCGTGTATTTAGAGACGAAATTTTCCCGAACCAAGATATT
>CAXBDO010000181.1:0-5470 GCA_963974165.1 uncultured Aequorivita sp. | reverse complement strand
CAATAACATTGCACAATTGTCCAAATGTTTTAGTTCATATTTTGAACCACTATTTTCGTCATACTTCTGACGTGTCATATTAAGAACTAAATTTAGACCGTCGTGACTAGCTTCTAATCCTGCTTGTGCATTAATTCGACCTAATTCAGGAATATTTGATTGAATAGTACTATTCATCATTCCATCATAATCCATTTCAGTTCTATCTTTATTTGATTCTCTTAACTTAGACGATAATAAATAAAAATCTCTATTAGCAAAAGTTATTATTAACTCAAGAAAACTATTTAGGGATAATTTGTTGCTATCAATTATTTCATTGTAATAATCTTTTAAGCCAATGAAATAAGGATTAAAATAAGAAGAATTTAAAGCGTTATGTTCTAAATAATTACCAGTTTTAGACTCTACAGTTTTTTTTAAAAATTTTAATACATAATCAAAGTCATATTTTTCGTTATACGGAATAAATCTCGGGTCGCTTTTTAATTTTTTATGAAGTTTTTTTTCTGACATTCTGTATTAAAATTATGCCAAACAATAATATATCAGCTATTAAACCTATTTCACACAGTCAAACCCTGTTATATAATAAGTTCATTACAAATTTCTATAACAACAAAACCCACAGCCACCATAACAGCAATCGGGGTTTAAATTAAGAGGGGAGAGAAAATAAAGCGCTGGGCTTCAAGACCAAATATATTAATTTACTTTATGCAATTAACATTATCCTTTAGAAAAAACTAAAAGGCCTACTGCCCTATTTCAAAATTTAAAAAAGAAAAAGCCGCTAAAAGCGGCTTTGTGGGTTAAGTAAAAAAATGGGGAGGGTAAATTTGTAAGCTGCAATAATTGAAATTGCGACCTCAACAAAAGGAAGCTATGAAAATTTTGCGCTTTTAGCTTTCAGTCTTTAGCGCCTTAATATCAATTATAAGTTGCGCAACCGAGGCTCGGTTTAGTCCGTTATAGATGCCTCTAATATGTTTGTTTTTATCGATAAGCAGGAAGTTTTCGGTATGTAGAAAATCATCGATGTTTTTTGGTTCGCCCAAATCGTTTTCAACAAAATACTGGTTGCGGCCAAGGGCATAAATTTCATTTTTATCGCCTGTTACCAAATGCCATTTATTATCCAATACCCCGTTGTTTACTGCGTATTCCTTTAAAACCGGAATAGAATCTGATGAAGGCATAACCGAATGTGAAAGCAATAAAATGGCAGCATCATCCTTAAATTCTTCCTGTAGCTTAAACATATTTTCTGCCATTTGCGGGCAAATGCCTGGGCAAATGGTAAAGAAAAAATTGGTTACATAGATCTTATCCTCGAACGTATTTTGGGTAATGGTATCGCCCAATTGGTTGTACAATTTAAAATCTGGTATTTTATGAAAAGCTTGCTCTTCTTTGGAGCCAGGCGTTAACCAATTTGGGGTAAATGATTCCTCATTATAATATGGCAAATGCGTTGCCCTACTGGTTTCAACCACTTTTATGTTTTCTTTTTTTACTTCGTTTTTGCAGGCTATGTTTAGCATAAGCACCGAAAGGAGGAAGCTATATTTCGGTATCTCTAATAATTTTTTCATCTTCTAATTTATAGCAAGAATTTGCGCGTTGCATTCCAAAAATACGTCCGTTTTTGGCTTCGTAATTAATATATAATTTTCCATTGGGCAGCCAGGCTTTTTGCAGGCCGTTTTCAGAGCCATCAACCAATTGTCTGGCCTTTGCCATTTGCCCCGTAGCGTACCATTCGTTTTCTACGCCTTGTTTTACACCGTTTACATAGTAGGACTGGGCAGATAAAACCCCATTGTCCCACCAAGTTTTATAAACGTTGTTTAGGCGGTTGTGCCTGTAGTATGATTCTACGCGCAGCACCCCTTTTTCTGACCATTTTTGTGCTAGCCCTTCTCTTTTACCAGCTACATACCCAAGTTTTTCTGCCAAGGTATCGTTTGCATGATATAGCAGCGAATAGCCGGAAAAAGGTACATTTTTATAATACCATCTTCCTTCCAATTGGTTTAGTACCAGATCCTTTTTTAATACCTCAACATCTTCAATAACAAATGCTTTTTCGGTAATAGCAGTTATTTCAGCTTCCTTATTACTACAATTAGTAAATAGGAAAAATACAAATGGTATTAAAAGAAGTGGTTTCATAAAAATGTTTTGATTCTAACTTGATTATTTAAGACTGAAGACAGGAAGACTGAAGACGAAAGACTATATAAAATATAATCATGATTTGATATTAATGTTTTGAGACTGAAGACTGGAAGACTGAAGACGTAAGACTAAAAAAATATAATCAGGATTTGATTATTAGTCCAATGTCCTACGTCCTTTCGTCTCTCGTCTTACTTCCTTTCGTCTTACTTCCTTTCGCCCTAAGTCCTGTCGTCTTCTTAAAACCCTTGGTAAGGTCCAGCAAATGCTATATAAGACCCTGTATTTGAATATAATTCGTTAATGATGTGGTAGTGGTATTCTTCGGCGCCATTAGTATATTGTGTTGCGGTTGTATGTCCACCGGAAGCATCCAAGTCTGTTGGATAAGTGCCAGTTGAATTACATCTTCTTCCGTATAAAAATACGCCGTCCAGCAAGATTCCTGCTAATTTATCATCATCGTCTGTAAACGCTTTTGGCTCTAGGTGATAGTGATACACACCCGGACCAATGTGGGCGCCCGTCCAATCTAGGCTTGCAGCTGCCCTATCTAAAGGCCCACCGCCTTCTTGATCGTTGAATATAGAGGAACCGCTAACCGCAATTCCAATTGTTCCTAATTGAGTAGAAACTGTTGCCCCTGTAAGATTAGGCGTGGCATCTACGGTTATTGTAGTTGCATTGTTATTGCTGGACATTATAGAAGGCGTAAGTTGCACATCTGGCTCGTCTCTGTATAAGGGATGGCCTTCGCCCCAATAAACTGTTTCGTGGTTTGGCAAGCCTGTAGTTTCAATTACCACATTGGCGCCATCTAGAAAGATGGTTACTGCGTCGCTGTTAAAGGCGGCGAATGCTGGGTGAAGTTCTGTTATTACTACTTCTTCCTCTTCGTTTTCTACTTCAACTGTAGTTGTGTCGTCGCTTGAACAGGCCATAAATGCAATAGTTGCTATTGATGCCAAGACGAAAAATTTAAGTGTATTTTTCATAGGTCTCTATTTTAAATTATTAAATAAGGGTTAGTGTTTTGTTTTAGGTTTGCTAGTAGAAAAACTATATCCTGCCGACACTAAATTGTGGTGGTTCGATGATTGTTTTGCCAATTTCATAGGTTTATTTTTTACTTTATAACATCAAATGTATGGAGTCTTAATAGACTAAAAATGAGTATTCAACAGTTAGCTGTTGTACTTCAGTGAATGGTGGGTATTAATCAGTAAAGCAAAATTTACGCAGCTCGAAAAGTGCGGAATCTCTTTACTGAAGGTGTAATTCAATATTTAAATTCTGGGTAAAAAAAAGCTCCGAAGGAACAACGGAGCTTTTTAACACAGCTAATTAACCAACCAAAAAATTATTATTTGTTCCTTTTTCGTTCTCTTGCTTCAGGTTTTGGGGCTTTCTCAAATTCTTCTTTTGAAATAAAGCCATCCTCATCTGTATCTATCTTACTAAAACTATCCTTTAATGGACCTTTTACTTCGTCCTTGGCCAGTTTACCGTCATCATTTGCATCCATTTTTTCCAGCAGCTCGCTATAAGTTGGTGGTTTTTTGGATCTTTCTCCTTTTTGCTGTGCGTTTGAAAATGTTATTCCGAAGCACATTAACATTGCTGTAAATACTATCTTTTTCATATTAAAATTGTTTTAAGTTCATACTTATGACCTTAAAGGTCTACATAAGTTTCATGCCAAATTTGCATTTTAAGCGAACTTGCTTTGCTATTCAGCGAGTGTAAGGTTTTAGTCAGCAAAGGTCTGGCTATCCTTATAGCCTAAAGGGATATTTCAAGGAATTAAAAAATTTGCGAAGCAAAATTCCAGTTTTAAAATTTGAAAAATCCCATACTCTTAAAACAAAAAAACTCCGCGAAACGAATCGCGGAGTTCAAACCATTATTGGTTTCAAAAAAGATTATGGGGATTAATCTTTTAGAATCTTAATAACGGCCATATCATTTATAGACACAAAATAAGTTCCTTTTGCGAAATTTGAAAAGTCTACCTGTATTTGGGCTGCATCGCTATAGGTTTCTGAAAAAAGCAATTGGCCGGTAATGGCAACTACCTTTACCGAAGTTATACCGCCATTGGAGTTTTCTATGTTCAAGATTGATTTTGTTGGGTTTGGATAATAGTCCAAATACTGTTTGGTATCAAAAGAACTAACCCCTAAGATAGATTCGTTATCAACACCGAAAGTGGGTTGTTTTATAACGAAATTGCCTGTACCGTTTGGGATTCTTGAATAGCTTAAATCTGTTTGTTGTTGCCCAAATTCAATATTTTCTATTACCGTGCCATCTGCATACGAAAGAATTGCACTTTCGCCCCCGGCAGAGAATTTAATATCTGCGTGCAACCCATCTTGGTCTAAATCCTTATCGCACCATACTATCAAATAACTATTTGGCGCCAAGGTAAGTCCGGTAGGAAATGCCCATTGCAATAAATCTGATGGATCGTCAGATAGATAAAGCCCATCCAAGCTTACAGTTTGGTTAGAGTTATTGTACAGTTCTATCCAGTCGTCATATTCGCCGTCTTGGTCCATAACGATGGTTTCATTATCAGCCATTAATTCATTTATCACCAAATCGCCCACAGCAATTGGAACGTAAGAAGCGTTAAGGGTGTAAAATTCATGCTGAGCGCGTGCTGGCGAAAAGGCACCTATATTTGTGTTTTCGGCATACACGTAATAATGTGTATAATCGTTGGTAATGATTACATCAATTCCAAAAACATTATCTCCCGCTGCACCGTCATTATGGGCACCGTCATCAAACATCTGGATTTTAGTAAAAGGCGCATGCTGATTTGTTCTATAGCCTAGGAATACGGCATTGCTATTGGTTACCGTTGCAGTAAAAGTAACCACATCGCCAACATCTGGGTCGTTATTTGAAGGCACAACGTTTGAGATTGTAGGTTGGGTAACCGTAAAATCTGAAAGCGCCGCCAAATAATTGCCACGGGCATTCATTAGATTGGCTATACCTGGCGCGGTATTTTGCCCAAGGTTATAGTCTGTATTGATGTTTCCAACAAATTGCGCGTAGGTATAAAATTTGTTGTTATCTGCCTGCACTGCCGCAGCAATAAGGGCTTGGTAATCGTTAGCTAGGGTCAGGTAATTTGAATTGGTAATATTTTCGGTCAATATAGTTTTGTAGTGCGCCAAGTACATTTTCTTATATCGCGGCACTGCCAACAATTTTGAAATTAGAGGAAATTGGGTACTGTTTAAATGCAACAAATGGCTCAATTGCGCCTTTTGGG
>CAXBDO010000180.1:0-5475 GCA_963974165.1 uncultured Aequorivita sp. | reverse complement strand
CTCCATGGGGCCTAAAATGGTTTCCAATCCGTAGCCCGCCGAAAAACCTGAATAATCAATACCGTCAATCCATTCACCATTTTCAAAAAGATCGTTGCCCACATTGGCGATGTTGACACCAATATTGACGTGGTTTTTTCTGAAAATTTCATAGTCGAAAATAAGCGTCGATTTAAGATAAGTGTTTCCACGAAGTGAAATAGCATCGTACCCCATAAACGGAATAATGTTGTTCATTTCCTTAAAACCGTAACCGCCAAGCGCAAAATCTAAGGAAGTAGTTTGCGGGCCGCTCCATTTAAATCCACCTTCGGCAGTAATATTGGCAGAAAAGTTTTTAAAAAAAGTATGTGCATAACCCAATTTTGCCTTTGCCAATGAAAAGGGTTCAAAATCTTTATTTCGACCGTGCGCCAATAAATACCAATGAAGGTCGCCAACAAAACAAGCGCCCGACTTCGGAAAGAAACTGTTGTCGTAAGTATCATATTTCAACAACCCGAATACACTGTAATAATTGGTGCTTTCAAAAACCGTACGCGGCATATTATTATTGTCCGTTCCTATAGTTTCAGATAAATAACGGAGGTATTTGTGCTCTCCCCCTAAGCCAAATACAAATGTTCTTCGAAATAAGGTCTCAAAATAAATCTGGTTGGTGAAATCGCTGTATTTTATGGCCAACTCATTTATTGGAAGCGAAAGTTGGGTGTTCAGCTCAGCATCTATAAAACTAATAGGCACATCGGCCTCAAAAAAATGATATTTAGAGTTGAAACCTACGCTCCAATAAAAACCCTTGTCTATATAATATTCAAAATTGTAGCGCAGGTTGTCGCCCGCTATTAAATCTAATGAAGCAATATCGTTATTGGTGAAAAGCCTTTTACGGGTAATATTAACCAAAGCAGCGGTCCGAAAAAGCGGATCATAATGGGCCGCAAAGCGCAACATCATAGACGAACTGCTTTCCCGCAATTGCAACAACAAAGTATTTTCATTATCGTCATTCTTAAAAAACCGATAGTTAATATCCTGAAAATTGCCAGTAGCAGATAAATTGTTAATACCGCCACTAAAATCTTTATAGGTAACCTTATCTGGGGTGCGCAATTTCAATTTTCCCAAAACGTAGCTGCGGGTGTACTTTTCGTTTCCTTCAATAACCACGTCTTTAATATAAATAGTATCCCTATTTTCTACTTTAAGTACCTTTTTTACAAAAGGCTGTTGGTGCGCAGCAATACTATCTAATTTCTCTCTGTAAAGCTCGGCCGCAGTTACTCCAGATTCCACTATTTTTTTTCCTTCGTTAAAGGAAACAACTGAAAAATCATTAATGTTTGGATGAATATAAACATCTGTATTTTGTCGTTTTTCAATCATATCGTGAATAGTACGGTAGTTATTTATCTGCACCAACACATCAAAAGCAGATTTCAGCTTATCGCGAGATTTAAGGCTGTCCTGAACATCTACCCCAATAATTATGTCCATCCCTTTGGCGCGTACTTCATTTAAAGGATAATTGTTTACCACGCCCCCATCAATGAGTACTTTATTATCTATAACCACAGGTCCGAAAAGCGATGGCAGTGCGCCGCTGGCAACAACTGCGCGGGGAAGATACCCGCGATCTAAAATAACTTCCTTACCTGTTTCAACATTGGTGGCAACGCAGAAAAAGGGAATGGGCAATTCGCTAAAATTGGAAATATCATTAACGTGGTTTGTTAGTTGCGACAGGAGGTTATATACATTCTGCCCTTTTGAAAGGCCCGACGGAAAACCTATTTTAAAACCATCAAAAGGAAGCATAAAGGCATATTTTTCCGCCTCTTTTTTTTCATAAAAAGTTTTTGAACTGCGCGGAATATTATCTTGGATTAAAGTGCTAAAATTTGTTTGCGCAAAAATACTGTCCAATTGTTTTGCCGAATATCCCGAAGCATATAGCGCCCCAATTATGGCACCCATACTGGTGCCACCAATATAATCTATACGCACCCCCGCTTCCTCTATTACCTTTAAGGCGCCAATGTGCGCCAATCCCTTGGCACCACCGCCACTAAGCACCAATCCTACCTTTAAATCTCCCTGTTTTTCTTGGGTAAATGAAAAGGTTGAAAATAAAATGAATACTATAAGAAGTAGATGCTTCACTTTTTAGATTGTTGGCTTGTTCGATTATTGGATTGTTCGATTATTGGATTGCTAGATTATTAGCTTGCTGGATGATTAGTGTTATTTCTTTTCTCTTTTCTCTTTCCTCTTTCCTCTTTCCTCTTTCCTCTTTCCTCTTTCCTCTTCCTCACTATTCTTTACTCTTATTAAAATGCTCCGAAAGTTTTCTAGCGCGACTTGCGCCCACAACTTTTGAAAGCTCCTCAAAACTTGCTGCCGCAATTCGCTTGGTGCTTTTAAAGTGTTTCAGCAATTCAATTACCGTTTTTTCGCCCACGCCCGGGATGGTTTCCAGTTGTGTATTCAAGGCCTGTTTGCTGCGCTTGCTACGGTGAAAGGTAATACCAAAACGGTGTGCTTCGTTCCGTAATTGTTGAATTATTTTTAATGTCTCACTTTTCTTATCTAAATACAACGGAATGGGATCGTCTGGATAGAAAAGTTCTTCCAAGCGTTTCGCAATTCCTATAATCGCAATCTTTCCGCGCAGGCCCAGTTTATCTAAACTTTTTAGGGAGGAAGATAGCTGCCCCTTCCCTCCATCAATGATGATTAATTGTGGCAATGGTTGCTCCTCTTCCAACAATCTTTTGTAACGGCGGTAAACAACTTCCTCCATGGATGCAAAATCGTCGGGACCTTCAACAGTTTTTATGTTGAATTTGCGATAATCCTTTTTACTCGGTTTTCCATTTTTAAAAACCACACAGGCTGCCACAGGATTTGTGCCTTGAATATTACTGTTATCAAAACACTCTATATGTCGTGGTTCTTCGCTTAACCTTAAATCTTTTTTCATTTGGGCCATGATGCGTTTTTCATGCCGGTCTGGATCTATGATTTTTGCCTGTTTAAAACGGTCCATCCTAAAATATTTCGCATTGCGCTCTGAAAGATCGAGAATGGCTTTTTTATCGCCCAGTTTTGGCACGTGCACCTTCATACTTTCGCCCAGTTCCACTTCAAATGGAACATAAATTTCATTTGAAAGTGAATTAAAACGCTGCCGAAGTTCAATAATTGCAAGTTGAAGCAATTCTTCATCAGTCTCATCCAATTTCTTTTTAATTTCCAGTGTATGCGACCTAATAATTGCCCCGTGCGAAAGCTGAAGAAAATTTACATAGCCATAACTTTCATCAGAAATTATGGTGAATACATCTACATTGTTAATCTTGGGGTTTACAACGGTGCTTTTGCTTTGGTAATTCTCTAAAATATCAATCTTTTCCTTTACCCGCTGCGCTTGTTCAAATTTTAAATCGGCTGCCAGGGCCTTCATTTGGCTTTTAAATTTATAGAGCGAATCTTTAAAATTACCCTTTACAATATTCCTAATGGCTTCAATATTTTCGTGGTATTCCTTTTCGGAATAAAGCCCTTCACAAGGCCCGACACAATTCCCCAAATGGTACTCCAAACACACTTTGTATTTATCTGCCCTTATTTTTTCTTCGGAAAGATCGTAGTTGCAAGTTCGCAGCGGATATAACCCTTTAATTAAATCGAGCAAAGTATGCACGGTTTTCATACTGGTATAGGGCCCAAAATATTCGCTTCCATCCTTTATCATCCTCCTTGTGGGAAAAACTCGCGGAAAGCGTTCGTTTTTAATACAAATCCACGGATAGCTTTTGTCGTCTTTCAGCAGCACATTGTAACGTGGCTGATAGTTTTTAATTAAATTGTTTTCCAATAAAAGCGCATCGGTTTCGGTCTTTACAACTATGTGCTTTATGGTATCAATTTTCCTCACCAAAAGCCGCGTACGGTTGTTGTCGAAGTTTTTTGTGAAATAAGATGAAACCCTTTTTTTCAGATTTTTGGCCTTGCCTACATATAGCAATTTCCCATCTTTATCGTAATATTGATAAACGCCGGGCGAATCGGGAAGGGTTGCAATTTGAAGAGTTACCGAAGCATTGGCCATAGGCTCAAAGATACTTTATGTTTTGTTTTTTAAGGAATTTTTCCACAATCAAAAATAGTTAAGAAACGGTTAAATGAACCTTTTTAAAAATCCAAGTTGGCGAACATTGCGTATCTATTACAACCAACTGAATAAAAATGCCCAAAAACAATTTCCATATTGTAATTAAAAGGATTATTGTGCTTTCCCTGTCGATTTTTTATCTGCTCAACCCGATGCAGAAACAGCTTTCGGAGGGAATGCACACTTTTTCGCACATGATGACGCATACCAATTCTGGGCATCACGACGCTGATCACAATTTAGGTATGGAGCATACACACGAGCACAAAATGATTACCTTTTTCTCCAAAATATTTTCTTCGGAAGAAAAAACTAGCGATCATGAAGGTGTATATTTTAATTATTCGTTGGACAAACATTTTGCGCAGGAATATCCAGCCATCAACTTCAAATTTAAGCCAGTTGTAAAACACACACATCATTATACTTTTCACATCCCGAAAAGTGTAAAAACCATTCCCAGTCCGCCTCCGGAAAAATTCTTTTCATAATTATTCGAGATTTTCTAAAATCAACTTTTTACTGTCCGTTCGAGCGCAGTCGAGAACTTACATTCTTACTGTAAATTAGGTCTCGACTGCAGTTCATCCTGAGCGAAGCCGAAGGACTCGACCCGACAATCCATTTTAAGGAATCTTACAAAATCATTATTAAATTTTAAACCAATCACCCATGAAAAGAATACTCTTAATGGGGCTGATGCTATGCTTTGGTATTGCACAATCGCAATCGCTGAAAGGAAAAGTTGTAGGCCCAAATAATAATCCGCTGGAAAACGTAGCGGTTTTTGACCGCACTTCCGGCAACCATACACATACCGATTCTTTTGGAAAATTTTCACTTGAAAATGTAAAAGAAAACGATAAAATAAGTTTCTCCATTTTAGGTTTCGCGACCCTTGAATATTCCGTTACGGCTGAAAGTTTTTCGGAATCAATAAATATTACTTTGGATGAGGCCGCAGTTTCTTTGGAACAAGTAACCATAACGCCCGAAGTGAATACACTTAGCCAAATAGTGGCTGTAGATTTAAAAACGGCGCCCGTAAAATCATCGCAGGAAATCCTCCGGAAAGTGCCAGGTTTAATTATTGGCCAACACGCCGGCGGCGGAAAAGCTGAACAAATATTTTTGCGCGGTTTTGACATTGACCATGGAACGGACATTAATCTTTCTGTAGATGGAATGCCCGTAAATATGGTCTCACACGCACACGGTCAGGGCTATAGCGATTTACACTTCTTAATTCCCGAAACCATCGAAAAAATTTCCTTCGGAAAAGGTCCGTATAATGCAGA
>CAXBDO010000179.1:0-5543 GCA_963974165.1 uncultured Aequorivita sp. | reverse complement strand
ATCCAGATTGATCCCTCAAAATATTCAAAAGGCGAATTGGAGCGTATTACGCGTAGATTCACTTATGCTCTAGGCGAAAATATTGGGCCAGAGCACGATATTCCTGCACCAGATGTAAATACCAACGACCAAACAATGGCGTGGATTGCAGATACCTATATGAGCACCAAAAGCACTAGCGAACGCTCTAAAAACCAACATGTGGTTACAGGAAAACCTGTAGGCAGCGGTGGTTTGGAAGGAAGGGATCGCGCTACCGGTTACGGCGTGTTTTTAACAATTAAATTTTGGGCAGAAAAAAATAACGAAAGTCTTAACGGCAAAACATTTATAGTTCAAGGTTTTGGTAATGTGGGCTATTGGGCCGCACATTTCCTAGAACTTGAAGGTGCAAAAATGGTTGGTGTACAAGATGCTTTTGGCAGTCTTGAAAATAAAGAGGGAATTAAAGTGGAAGACCTTTTCAACTACGGAAAAGCAAATAAGGGCAGCATAGTAGACTTTCCTGAAGCCAGCGCGATGGATGGAAAAAATTTCTTCGCCCTGGATTGCGATATCTGTATTCCTGCAGCGCTCGGCAATCAGATAACCAAAGAAAACGCCCATACCATAAAGGCAAATTTAATAGCAGAAGGCGCTAACGGCCCAACTGATGTTGAAGGCGAAAAAATATTGATAGAACGCGGCATTACTATAATTCCAGACATTATGTGCAACTCTGGCGGGGTTATAGGAAGTTATTTTGAATGGTTGCAAAACCGCAATGGCGAGCTTTGGCAATTGGATGAAATCTTAGAAAAACTGGAGAAAAAACTTCGGTCCACCTTCAAAAAAGTTACAGCCTATTCCGAAGAAAATGGAATAGATATGCGTACTGCGGCCTTTAGCATTGCCATTGAACGTATTGAAAAAGCATATATTTTAAGAGGTATTTTTCCATAATTAATTTGAATGAGGCCGGAAGGAATATCACGTCAAAGACCTTAAATGGTATCGATATTCCTTCTTTTATTTATATAGACACAGCAACTATGAAATACGGAAATTTAATATTGGAGAAAAAAGAGTACGTTTTTTTAAAGCGCTTACTGAATGTAACGGGTTATTACAAAGACGAAAATACGAAGGTTTCGCTCAAAAAATTAAGCGGCGAGTTAACCAGCGCACTTATTTACAATCACGAGCAAATGCCGGTAGATGTAATTCGGTTTAACAGTATTGTAACCGTTGAGTCTGGTACATGGCAAACAGAGTTTCAACTGGTAATTCCAACGGAAAGGAATATAGCGGCCAATAAAATTTCAATTCTGGCGCCCATGGGCTCTGCGGTTATGGGCTATGCAGAAGGCGATTCCGTAATCTGGAGCTTCCCAAATGGCACAAAAGAACTTAAAATAACAAAGGTTAGGCAAGCCCAAAAACCGATAGATATAGACGTGCTGTCCTAGTTTTTATTTTCCAAAATTTTAAAATCATGCAAATCTATAATCACGATTCCCCAGAAGCAATAACCTTTAAGAACAATTCTATTGAATTGGAAAACTGGATAGAGCATCTAACCTATATTGAAAAGGAAATAGACAACCTATTGAATCTTGGGAAAATGGAGCTTTCACCACTATTTGAACAGCAAACGGTCCTAAAAAAGCTTGTTAATGAAAAGGAGGTGAACTCCGCGGTTTTAGATTCCTTTTTAACATATAAAAATAACTTACCCCAAGCCGCAGAATGTGAAGATATAGATTGCGATATGTTCTATATAACCGAACACGAAAACTATAGAAAAACCTATTCGGCACATTTAAAAAGATACCGAATGGTGAAGGAAGAATATTTTAGACATCTAAGCAAATAATAAAATTGAAGGTTAAAATTTCTAATAAAAAATTATGAGCGAGCAGCCGCAGCCCAAGACAATAGGAATTCTTAAAACCCCCAACGACTCTAGGGTTTGTTTGTTACCCAAGGAAGTTAAAAGGCTTAGCGGGGAATTGAAACTCAATATTCTATTTGAGCCCGGGCTGGGCAGTTCGTTAGAAATTGAAGACGAAGAATATGTTCAGGCAGGCGCCGTATGCCTGCCTCGGGCATCGGTTATTAAAAATTCGGATACCCTTGTATCCATAAACCATACTTTTAGCGAAGTGGAAATGAAGGGGGGTTGTTGCTTCATTGGTATTTTCAACCCCCTATTTCATGATTCCAAACTCGCTATTTATCAGAACCATGGCGTTACGGTTTATAGTTTAGACTTATTGCCGCGAACCACCTTGGCGCAATCTATGGATGTGCTTTCGTCTATGGCCTCCTTGGCGGGCTATAGGGCAGTACTAAAAGCCGCCGAAATCTATAACGGCGTATTCCCTATGTTTACAACCGCGGCGGGCACCTTAACGCCCGTAAAAGTTTTAGTTTTAGGGGCCGGGGTTGCGGGCTTACAGGCCATCGCCACTGCCAGAAGATTAGGAGCAATTGTGGAAGCTTTTGACGTTCGAAAATCTGCAGGGGAAGAAGTGCGAAGCTTGGGCGCAACTTTTATTGAGGTAGAAGGATATACTGAATCTTCAAACGCTGGGGGCTACGCTGTTGAACAGAGCGAAGAATATCAAAAGAAGCAGAAAGATTTAATCCACAACCACATTCTTTCGGCCAATATTGTAATAAGTACCGCAAACATTCCGGGGAAAAAAGCGCCCGTATTAATTGAAACCCGAACCGTTGCCGAAATGCAATCAGGCAGTGTGATTATCGATTTGGCTGCTGAACAAGGCGGAAACTGCGAGCTTTCAAAAAACAAGGAAGTAGTTGTTTATAACGGAATAACCATCGTAGGAAATTCAAGTCTTTCGGCTGAAATTCCTGCCGCAGCTTCAAAATTACTTTCAAATAATTATTTCGCCTTTTTAAAATATAAACAGAAAGCCGAAGGCCAAGAAGACGATCCTTTATTATCTGCCTGCAAAGTTTTGGATAAAGGCGAATGGTCGCACCCACATTTTACCAACCAACTACAACCCGCATAAAATGGATTTTATAAATCACTATATTCAAGAAATTTACTTCGTTATTTTCTGTGTCTTTATTGGCATAGAAGTTATAGCCAATGTGCCTGCAATTCTGCATACCCCGTTAATGAGTGGCGCCAATGCAATTAGCGGGGTTATTTTAGTGGGTGCTATAATTGTAATGCTTCGGGTGCCGGCAGACGATTACCTCAATCTCACTTTAGGGGGCATCGCTGTTTTTCTCGGCACCCTTAATATTTCAGGCGGATTTTTCGTAACCGGACGAATGCTAAAAATGTTCAGCCCAAAAAAATGATGCAAGACTATAAGACTTAAGACGGAAGACTGTTCCTTCAAAAAAACCCGTCTTTCGTCTTAGGTCATTTCGTTCCTAAAGTCTCTATAAAAACCACTTCACAATAATTTTAGAAGAAAATGTACGCAATCATTGAAATAGGCTATTTAGTTGCCACTTTTTCCTTTTTGGGAGGCTTGAAATTTATGAGTTCCCCAAAAACCGCAAAAACAGGAAACTTGATCGCTGCAATTGGGATGGTACTTGCGGTAGGTCTCACTTTTATTGCTGCCCTAACAGCCACCGTTCCTTATACTAATTTAATAATCCTGCTTCTGGCAGTTGCTTTAGGCACCGTTATTGGCAAACGACTTTCAGATAAAGTAGAAATGACCAGAATGCCGCAACTAGTCTCGCTTTTTAATGCAACCGGGGGTGGCTGCGCCATGCTTTTAGGCTTAGTGGAAGCAAACCAGATGGATATTTCAACGGCAATTTTGGGAGATCAAATTTTGCTTATTGCTGGACTAATTACCGGCGCCATTGCCCTTACCGGAAGTATTATCGCCGAGCGAAAATTGGCTGGTAAGGTGAAGGACCAACGGAGCAAAACAGTAATATTTTCAGCAAGAATTCTGTTAGGGTTAATGTTGTTATTACCCGTGTTTTATTTTCTAGGTTTTATTCCTATTGGCTTTACAGGCTTTATGTACGTATTGGCTTCTTTAGCCATGATTTATGGGGTGCTTTTTGTACTTCCTATTGGCGGGGCAGATATGCCTGTGGTTATTTCATTATTAAATAGTATTACGGGAATTGCAACAGCTTTTGCAGGTTTTGTCTATGGCAATAAAGCAATGATTGCGGGCGGTATTTTTGTGGGTGCTGCGGGAATATTGCTGACACTCTTAATGTGTAAGGCAATGAATAGATCCTTATTAAAAGTACTTGCAGGCACATTTAAAAAGAGTAAAAATGGCGCTGTAGAGGAAGAACAGGAAATAAAGGAAATTAGTATTTCAGAAACAGCCCTCTCACTTTCATTTGCCCAAAAAGTTGCGATTGTTCCGGGTTACGGACTTGCGGTGGCGCAGGCGCAACATGTTTGCGGGCAACTTCAGCAATTGTTGGAAAAAAGAAATGTGGATGTAGATTACATTATTCACCCCGTAGCGGGAAGAATGCCAGGGCATATGAACGTTTTACTTGCTGAGGCCAATGTTGCATATTCGCATTTAAAAGAGATGGATGAAGGCAATGAAATTATGGCGCAGTATGATACCGTGTTGGTGATAGGCGCAAACGACGTAGTAAATCCCGCCGCAGAAAATAACCCAGATAGTCCGGTTTACGGCATGCCAATTATTCGCACCCATGAAAGTAAACAGGTAATTGTTATGAAACGCAGTATGGGCAAAGGTTATGCGGGGGTGCAAAACGACCTTTTTGGGTTGGATAATTGCAATATTCTATTTGGTGATGCAAAAGTTTCTTTACAGGAAATTGTAAATCAGTTAAAATTGATTTAGAAATCAAGTTTAAATACCTGCTCTTTTAATTTTGAATATAAAACACCACAGAGTCGCAAGATCCGCAAAGAATTTCTAAAACTTGTTATAGTGCCACAATCGCCAAAAGGGCACTAACCGAAATGAATACCCAGAGGGAAACACCAAGAATCATAGGCTTCCAACCGGCAGATTTTATTTTTTCCAACGAAAGGCCAGCGCCAATAAGGAATAGGGTTAAAACCAATAATGATTTGGAAACGCGGGTAATTCCTGTGGTTAAAGCTTCAGGAATTGGCAAATAACTATTTAGGATTATTGCGAGAATAAACAGGAATATAAAATACGGCACTTTTACGCTTTTCCCTTTTCCTTTAAATAAAAACACTGAAAGCACCGAAAGTGGAATAATCCAAAGCGCCCTTGCCAATTTAACGGTAGTTGCTACTTTGAGGGCTTCTTCGCCAAAAGTATAAGCCGCGCCCACTACCGAGCTAGTATCGTGTATGGCTATCGCGCACCATAGCCCAAATTGGTGTTGGGTTAAATCCAACCAAAGCCCTAAAGGCGGAAATACTATCAAGGCAATAGAATTCAACAGAAAAATTACACCCAATGAAATGGAAATATCTTTTTCTGAAGCCCTAATTACGGGCGCAACCGCTGCAATTGCGCTGCCACCGCAAATTGCGGTTCCCGAGGAAATAAGATGACTGCTGTTTTTATTCATTTTGA
>CAXBDO010000178.1:0-5559 GCA_963974165.1 uncultured Aequorivita sp. | reverse complement strand
ACATGTTACTTCAAGTTTTGGATGATGGGTATTTAACCGATAGTCTTGGAAGAAAGATAGATTTCAGAAATACTATTATTATCATGACTTCTAATATTGGCGCCCGACAAATCAAGGATTTTGGTCAAGGGGTTGGTTTTGGGACCGCTGCAAAAAAGAACCAGGAAGAAGCACATACCAAGAGCGTCATTGAAAATGCCCTTAAGAAAACCTTCGCCCCTGAGTTTTTGAACCGTATAGATGATGTTATGGTCTTCAATGCACTGGAAAGAGATGATATCCATAAAATAATTGATATTGAGCTAACTAAATTATACGCCCGTATTTCAGAATTGGGATATGATCTTAAACTTTCAGATAAGGCTAAAGACTTTATTGCAGACAAAGGTTTTGACAAGCAATACGGTGCCCGACCTTTAAACAGAGCAATTCAGAAATATATTGAGGATGCTTTGGCCGAGGAAATAATTAACAGCAGTTTGCACGAAGGAGATACAATTATTATGGATCTTGATGAGAAGGCAAACGAGCTAACCATTAAGATAAAGAAGCAAAAGAAAGCAACTGAATCTTAAGAATTAGGAATTAGAAACCGCAAAAGATTCTCCAAATTTGATTTGGGGAATTTTTTTTTATATTAAGCTTATGATTGAATTTTAAAGGAAATCCAGAAATCATGCTTAAATTAGAGTTGTTAAAGCCTTCGCTATGGTAGATAAAATACGGCTCGATTTTGGGGAAATTCACGTTTTTCAAAACTTCATTGTTGTATTTATGGATGAAGGAATAACCGTAAAACCTGAATACAATCCCTATTTGGTAGATATTGCCAACAAATATTTTAAGAACAGACCTTTTGGCTACATTACCTATCGCATACACAGTTATGCCGTAAATCCGTTGGTATATATAGAAACTTCAAAAATTAAAAATTTGGCAGCTTTTGCGATTGTTTCAACTAACGGATTAAAGAAAAGTAATGTTGAAATTGAAAAAAGATTTATGACTAAACCTTTTGAACATTTTACAGATTTGGATGTGGCCAAAAAATGGGTAGATAGTTTTATAAAAAGCCACCAAGATTAAAAGGCTACTTTATAATTTTAAAGGTTTTTGAAGTCCCTCCTATCCCTTTCACCATTATTAAGTATGTACCCAAACTTAGGTTTCGTAAATCTAGCGAGATTGTTCTTTTGAAGTTATGGTCTAAAGTCTTAATTTTCTTACCAGCCAAATTAAAAAGGGTGACTTGAGTAATGTTAGTAGCATTGTGCAACACACATACTTCACTGCCGTGTTTTTTTGAAACTATTACCTCTTCAAGATTGTTCTTTTTAATATTCATATATACCGGCGAGCAGTCGTCTATAGAATCTAAATTGGCATAGAACACCTCAGTATTCTTAAAATAACAGCTTAACTCGCCAACCTCATTAATATCTGGTTTTCCGCCTGGGGCATTAATAAGGGAAAGTGATCCTGCGCCCTCTACCCAAACCGCATTATTGGTGCTGGATGTATTAGAAGGGGTGGGAGAAAAATAAAAATGGTCGTAATCTAAACCATCCACAAGCGGTCTTGGAATTATGGAATCTAATTTAAAATAACCCCCATTTTGAGGAAATGGAGTTATAGGGTTTAGCATATTGATAGTATCGCCAACCTGCATGGAAAAATCATATAACATATATTCCTCAGTCCCCCCACTTGGGCGGATTTTCAAAAAATATAATTTTTTTTCAGCTATCTCTTCCCGCAATAAAAAGGTGCGCGATATATAATGGTAACCGTCAAGAATTTTATACATTTTTCCGTTAACCAAAGTGTCGCCATCGGTATAATACATGTCTGTATAGCACCCAAAATTGCAAGTGGTAAAATGCCATTCATTTCTATTATCTAAAATGGGGGTATAATCTTGTCCTATTGAAAATATTGGAAGCAGAGTGAAAAATAAGACAAAAGAAAATTTCATACTTTTTAATTTTAAAAATCTAAGATAATGGATTTAATTAAATAGTATTTCCGCATCTATTTCCATGGATTGCAAAAACGAGATACTTGCGTGTATATCATCGGCAAGCAGACGGTCATTTTCCATAAATGGAACAACAGATCGATATGGTTTTAAAAATGCCTCTACAAAAGGGGAAGAATTTTTAGGTTCCCTAAATTTTAAAGCTTGGGAAGCATTCATTAATTCTATTGCTAAAATGGTTTCAAGGTTTTCAAGAACTCGCAAACATTTAGTTGCCCCATTGGCCCCCATGCTAACGTGGTCTTCCTGCCCGTTAGATGATACAATAGAATCTACGGATGCCGGCGTAGCAAGTTGTTTGTTTTGGCTTACGATGCTTGCCGCGGTATATTGC
Source organism: uncultured Aequorivita sp. (assembly GCA_963974165.1). Lineage (GTDB taxonomy): Bacteria > Bacteroidota > Bacteroidia > Flavobacteriales > Flavobacteriaceae > Aequorivita. The sequence continues at coordinate 3,187 of CAXBDO010000178.1, read as the reverse complement.
GGAATCATAAACCCACTGTTTAAACCGGGATTGTCTACCAAAAAGGCTGGTAAGCCCCGAAGCCCACCCACTAGTTGGTAGGTTCGTCTTTCAGAAATACTTCCAAGCTCGGCCATTGCGATTGCTAAATAATCTAAAGCTAGGGCCAATGGTTGTCCGTGGAAATTTCCACCGGAAATAATAAGATCTTCCTTTACAAAAATATTTGGATTGTCTGTAACCGAATTAATTTCAGTCTTAAAGGTTTTGTGCACAAAACTGATAGTATCTTTTGTGGCCCCATGAACTTGCGGAATACAACGAAATGAGTACGGATCCTGTACGGTTTTCTTTTCAGAAAGTCCCAATTCACTTCCTTGCAAAAATTCTAAAATACGTTCGGCCGTTTTTATTTGGCCCCTGTGTGGCCGCACCAAATGTACCAATGCGTTATACGGACTCATATTACAATCAAAGGCATCTACGGAAACAGCACCAACTAAATCTGCGAAATACGAAATTTTATAACTTTTCAGAAGGCAGTAAACCCCATAAGCACTCATAAATTGCGTGCCATTTAAAAGTGCCAGACCTTCTTTTGCCTGTAGTGTTATTGGTTCCCAGTTAAATTTTTTCATCACTTTATCAGTCGCCATACGCTCGCCACCATAATACACTTCACCCCTTCCCAATAATGGTAAGGAAAGATGTGCCAATGGAGCTAAATCTCCCGATGCGCCAAGACTTCCTTGGGTGTAGATAACCGGCAAAATATCATTATTATAAAGTTCTATCAATCTTTCAACTGTTTCAATCTGTACCCCGCTATAGCCATAACTTAGCGATTGTATTTTCAACAACAGCATAATTTTTATGATTGGCTTCGGCACATATTCCCCCGTGCCACAAGCGTGCGACATCACCAAATTTTCCTGTAATTGTGAAAGATTGTCTGATGAAATCTTAACATTACACAACGAACCAAACCCAGTGTTTATACCATAAACAGGGGTTTCATTGTCTTTCATCTTATCAATAAGGTACGTACGCGATTTTTTAATATTCAGTTCGGCTTCTTCAGAAAGCGCCAATGTTTTATGGTTTTCTATGATATCTTTAATTATAGAAAGATCGAGAATCTCTGAACTTATATAATGTGTAGTCATGTAGTAGGTATGTTTCCGCAAAAATACTGTTTTTTAATTGCTATGCCACCTTTCTCGCTTTCAAAAGCAGTACTCCTAAGCTTCAATTAAATTTATTGAAGCCATCGAAAATAAAACGGGACGCTATGCCCAATAACGTAATATCAATATGTAATTTTACATTCCAATTAAAAATTCAAGTAATGAAAAAATTAATTTTACTTCTTTTGGTAGTGTTTGCCTTTGCCTGTAAACAGGAGGAAAAACCACAATATTCAATTATTAGCGGAACTATCGAAAACAACACTGGCGAAACGGTTTTTGTGCGCGGAAACGGTTTTGAACAGCGTACACCTATAGATAGCAGCGGAAAATTTATGGATACCCTTCAAATTGAACAAAATGGTTTTTATGAAATGTATGTTGGGCGAGAGCGTACCGAAATCTACCTTGAAAAAGGAAAAAACTTTTCGGTAACCTTAGATGCAAATGAATTTGATGAAACCTTAAATTATTCGGGAGATTTAGCTAATGTCAACAACTTTTTGGCAGCCAAATATTTATGGAACGAAAAGAATGTGAATTTTAAGGAATTATTTTCGCTACCGGAAGCAGACTTTAAAAATGCGCTAAAGAAAAACAAAAAGAGCATCGATAGCATTTATGTTGCAAAAAATATTGATAACGATATTTTTAAGCAGAAACTAGAAGAGGAAGATAAATATGGAAACGCGGTTATGATTGAAAATTATAGCGACGCCCACGGTTATTATACTAGCGACCCAAATTTCAAGGTTTCTACTGGGTTTTATGATGAAATAAAGGATATTAATTATAAGGATACCCTTACCTACCGCAACTCTGTGGCCTACCAAAGTTTGCTTGATGCACATTTTAATAGAATGGTAAAGGAAGATGCCGTAAAGGTGGCCGGAAATGAAAATGTACATTATTTAAAAATGGTGGACAAAAATTTGCCAAATGGTTATGCTAAGGATAAAATAATGAGCTCGTATCTACAGTTCGGTTTAAAGCCAGATAGTACGTTGGATGAAGCTTTTAACATCTACAAAAACAGCGAACCAAATCCTGAAAACCTTGCGAAACTTACCGCCCGATATGATAAGCTTAAAACATTGACACCCGGAAACCCTTCGCCCACTTTTAATTTTGAAAATTATAAGGGCGGCACTACTTCTTTGGAAAGCCTAAAGGGAAAGTATGTATATATAGATGTATGGGCAACTTGGTGTGGGCCTTGCCTGCGCGAGATTCCAGCTTTAAAGGAATTCGAAAAAGAGTACGAAAACAAAAACGTGCAGGTTGTAAGTATCTCGATAGATGAGCCTAAAAATTACGAGAAATGGAAAGCAATGGTAAATGAAAAGGAATTAGGTGGAATCCAATTGATGGCCGATAATAATTGGAAATCTAAATTTGTGGAAGATTATGCCATATTGGGAATTCCGCGGTTTATCTTAGTAGATCCGCAAGGCAATATAATTTCTGCCGATGCCCCAAGACCTTCTGATCCTAAATTGAGGGAAACTTTAGACGGATTACTTTAATTAGGAAAAAAGCCTAAAACCACGAACTCATAAATTTTCTTCAATTTATATTGAGAAAAAATTTATGAGTTCGTGGTTTTTTTTGGTTTTAATTCGCATTCACCGGCTGGGGTTCCTCTTTAGAGAACAGCTCCAAATACGCTTCCGAAATATTATCTATTATATCGCCTGCCATTATTGCTTCAAAACCCATTTGGCTTGCGGCAATATCGCCTGCACTTCCGTGTAAATAAACGCCAAAAACCGACGCCAATAACGGGTCGTAGCCCTGCGAAAGTAATCCGGCAATAACTCCACTCAGCGCATCGCCACTTCCAGCGGTACCCATACCAGGATTTCCTGTCGTGTTTATATATAATTTATCGCCTAAAACAGTAATTGTATATGCTCCCTTAATTACCAATACTATTTGATGCTTTTTTGAAAACGCCTTTGCTTTTTTTAGTTTTTGGTAGTCATCCTTCCAACTGCCAATTAGCCGTTTTAGTCGGCCGG
>CAXBDO010000177.1:0-5567 GCA_963974165.1 uncultured Aequorivita sp. | reverse complement strand
ACTGCCAATATCTACGGCGCCGTATTTTTCAATTTTCAACAAATCAGTGTACTTCTAGTTTATTTAAATAATAATCATACATTTTGAATTGGGAGCGCACGGGCGGTTTGTTATTTCTTAAATATGCATTGTCATTTTTAATGCTAATTACGCGCGCTTTCACATTATCGCTCCAGCCAATTTCAAAATTTTCGAGTATTTCTTTTTTAATATCCTCATCGTAAATAGGGCAGGAAATCTCTACTCTATTATCGAGATTTCTTCCCATAAAATCTGCGGAAGAAATGTATATTTTGGTATTGCCCGCATTTTCAAATATAAAAAGACGCGGATGCTCCAAATATTTCCCAACGATACTTATGGCCTCAATATTTTCGCTCATCCCTTTTACGCCCGGAATTAAACAACAAATACCCCGAACAATCATTTTAATTTTTACACCGGCGCGACTAGCCTCATAAAGTTTATCGATCATCTTAAAATCGGAAAGACTGTTCAATTTTAGTTTAATGCCACAAGGCAATCCTGCCTTTTTGTTTTTAATTTCGGTATCTATCAAGTTATATATCGCTTTGCGGGTATAGTGCGGCGACACAATTAAATGTTTATAATTGCGTACTTGGTAGTTCACTTCAAAAAATTCAAAAACCTTTTTAATTTCCTTGCAAATATTTTGGTCTGCCGTAAAAAGGGTATAATCTGTATAAAGCCGCGCGGTAGATTCATTAAAATTACCGGTACTCAATATACCGTAGCGCACGGTTTTGTTGTTTTCAATTCTTTCAACCAAACAGGCTTTACAATGAACCTTTAAGCCTTTTACGCCAAAGATTAAGCGAATGTCCTCGCTCTGCAACAACTCTGCATATTCTATATTTGCCTCTTCATCAAACCGTGCCTGAAGCTCAATTTGCACTGTTACATCTTTGCCATTTTTCTTCGCATTAATGAGCGAACTGGCAATATGCGAAACTTCGGCTAGGCGGTAAATGGTAATTTTGATGGATTTTACTTTTGGATCCAGTGCCGCTTCCCGCAAGAATTTTATGACATACATAAAAGTTTGGTAGGGCGTATGCAGCAGGTAGTCCTTTTGTGCTATCCTATCGAACAGACTTCCCTGCAGGCTTAAACCTGGAATTGGGAGTGCTTCTTGTTTTTCGTACTGAAGATCTGGTCTTCCCAACCGCGGAAAATCCATATAATCGCGCCTGTTGTGATAGCGACCCCCAGGAATAATACTGTCGGTTTTATCAATGCCCATCTTCCCTAATAGGAATTGCAAGGTTTTTTTGTCGATACTTTTATCGTACACAAATCGTACAGGATCGCCCGTGCTTCTATTTTTTACACTTTTCGAGATTTTATCAATAAAACTTCGGCTTAAATCGCTGTCTATATCTAATTCGGCATCGCGCGTAATTTTAATCATATGCGCCGAAATGGTTTCATATTTAAAGATGCTGAAAATATTGTGAAGGCAGTGGCGAATAAGATCGTCCAAAATAATTACAAATTGCTTCTCGCCTTGGGGCGGAAGCACTACAAAGCGGTCTATGGTACGCGGAATTTCAATAAGCGCATAATTGTGCTTTGCCTCAAAAGTATCGTCATCCTGGCTCATAACCATAGTAACTGCCAAATATGCCGCACTGTCGCGTAGACTTGGAAATTCTTCCAATTCCCCAATCATAATGGTCATCATGGCCGGGCTTACATGGCGCACAAAATATTCCGAAATAAACTTGCTTTGGTCTGGAGTTACTTCGGTTTCGTTAATTATAAATATATTTTCCTTCCGTAGTTCTTTTTGGATATCGCTCAAAATATTGAGACTGTGCGCCTGGTGGGCAATTACGGTCTGGGTAATTTCTTCTAGAAGATCTTTGGCTGAAATTCCGCCGAGGAAATTTCGACCCATTTTGCCGGCTTCTACAATACGCTTGATGGTGGCGTACCGCACTTTAAAGAATTCATCCAGGTTGTTCGAGAAAATTCCCAAAAACCGAAGTCTTTCAATTAGGGGCAGCTTTTTATCGTTGGCTTCCTGCAATACACGCGCATTAAACTGCAACCAACTTAATTCTCGATTGTTGTATATATTGCGGACTTGGGTATTTATATCAACTTTTTCGGTCATTATTTTAAATCCCTTGGGAAAATTGTTTTAACGGTTACGCCCGTTGTTATTTCGCTCCATTTTTTTTCATCAAATTGTAACATCACAAAACCACAGGTTGGAACATTTTCAATATAACGGTTTCCAAGCATATTAACAACCGATGTAAATGCGTGGTTATGGCCCACAATCATTACCTTATCCAAATCGTCGGGCAATGATTTTATAATTCGCATTACATTTTGGCCGCTAAAATCATATAAATCGTGGTTTGTTTCAAAATTAGCATCATCTATTTCCAAAGCCTTTTTGAAGAAATGCGCTGTTGAAAGCGCTCTTGTGGCATCGCTGCTAAATATTTTTTGGGGAGGATCTATGGTACTTGAAACTTTTTTGGATACCAATTGACCATCGCGCTCGCCTCTATCCTTTAGAGGGCGTTTATGATCGTCTACATCGTGTTTCCAAGATGATTTTGCATGCCTAACTAAATATAGTGTTTTCATAGATTGATGTAGGTTTTAAGTTTCAGGTTGGATTATTTGAAGTTTAGTATGTGTAATTTCATTTTATGGGGCCAGACGCTCAATAATCCAGTCGTCATTTTTTAAAGTATAACGAATCCTGTCGTGAAGTCTGTTGGCCCTGCCTTGCCAGAATTCAAAAGAAACTGGTTTCACTATATAACCGCCCCAGTTTTCAGGTTTTGGGACTTCTTTATTTTCGTATTCCATTTTGAGCTTTGAAAGATTTTCCTCCAAAATTTCACGCGATGCAACAACATCGCTCTGGTTTGAAACTGCTGCCCCAAGTTGGCTTCCTTTAGGCCGAGAGTGAAAATAATTGGTGGCATCTGCTTCAGAAGTTTTTTCAACCAAACCTTTTATAATTATCTGGCGTTCCATAGTGGGCCAAAAGAAAGAAAGGGAAACTTTGTTGTTTTTAGCTATGGCTCTGCCTTTTTCGCTATTATAATTGGTGTAAAAGTAAAAACCGTAAGCATCATATTTCTTAAGAAGCACCACCCTCCCTTTCGGGAAGCCATCGGTTCCAATGGTTGAAATAGTCATTGCATTCACTTCATCTGCACCCTCGCTATCCTTTACCTCAAAAAACCAATTGCGAAATTGTTGCATTGGGTTCTGGTCTACCGAGGTTTGGGTAAGCACTCCCTTTTCATAGGATTTTCGGTAATCGTGAAGCTTTTCGTCCATCATTAAAGTTTTAACGCAAGTTAAGAGTTTTAACGAAGCAATAAAATAGTGGCGAATTAAATAAGTATTAAATTTTTAAGCTACAGTAGCTATTTAAAATGAAAAAGTCTTGCCATCTTCCGCAAGTTTTACATTTTCAAACACTTCTTGGGCTTCTTTTCTGAAAAGCTCCAAATTTCCATAACGGCCAGAATAATGGCCAAGAATTAAGGTTTCTACTTTTGCCTTACGTGCAATAACTGCCGCTTCCTTTGCCGTACTGTGTTTGGTCTTTTCGCAAAGATGGTGGTGTTCTTCCAAAAAAGTAGATTCGTGGTAAAGAACGGTAGCATTTTCTATTTGCTGTACAATCTCTGGATGATATGCGGTATCGCTGCAGTATGCATATGACTGGGGTGCAGGTGGATCGAAGGTTATTTCCTTATTCGAAATTAATTTCCCTTCCCTATTTTCAACGTCGAACCCCTGTTTAATCTTATTGTAATAGCTTAAATCTATATTTAGGTTGCGCGCTTTTTCAATATCCAGTTTTCTATCGTCCGGCTTTTCCTTAAAAAGAAATCCATTAGTATACACCCGGTGGTCTAACGGAATGGTCTCAACAGTAACCTTATCATCTTCAAAAATTAGCTGGGGAGTGTCGGAATCTAGTTCATGAAAATAAAGGGGATAATTTGTATATGCTTTTCCTAATTTTAAGAGAAGCAAAATAGCTTCCTTTATTCCCTTAGGCCCATATACATGCAGTTCGGCAGATCTGCCTAAAAGCAAGAAAGTAGAAATTAAACCCGGACGTCCATAAAAATGGTCACCATGCAAATGCGAAATGAAAATATGTTTAACGCGGGAAAACTTAACCTTGTAATTGCGTAGTTGCATTTGGGTCCCTTCGCCGCAATCTATTAAAAACAGATGTCCTTTCATTTCCAACACTTGCGCAGTTGGATGTGCAGAAGCCGTGGGGGTCGCAGAATGGCATCCTAAAATGGTTAGTTTCATAAATTAAAATTTAAAGCAGATGTGGTTCGAAAATTATCTAACTTCAACTTGAAACTTTATTAGCCTATTAAAACCCCAAGTCTCGTTCAATTTCTTCCATTTCGATAATATCGCCGGCTTCCTGTAAGGTAGGAACAACGATCATTTCAAAAGGCACATCATCTACATCTATTGCGTCATTTACAATCACAAAAGATTGTTTTGTTTTGCGGTGCAAGTTTGATGTCTTAATGAATTGCAATAACTGAGGAAGTTCTAATGAATCGTATTTTAATAAATTTAGAACTACATTCTGGCCTTTGTATTTTGAGGGTATTTGTTGCTCTATAAAAGAAGCAAAATCTAGTATATCGTCCTTTTCATCTTCAAGGACGACAAAGTTAGGGTGATTCTCAATTTTCATTATGTTTAATTTTTGAAGCCAATAAATAGATTACCGCCATACGTATGGCTACACCGTTTTGCACTTGTTCTAGAATTATAGATTGTTTGCTGTCCGCCACATCGCTAGTAATTTCTACCCCGCGATTTATGGGGCCAGGATGCATAACTACAATTTCTTTATTTAATGAATCCAGAATGGTTTTATTTAATCCGAATTGTTGGGTGTATTCTCTGAACACGAAGCATGTTTGCTACATCGCACCATTCCAACGCTTTGCGCAAATTCGTTTCAATCTGTACTCCTAGTTTTTCTATATGTTTAGGAATAAGCGTCTTAGGCCCACATACCTTAACTGTAGCTCCAAGTTTCTGAAGGCCAAATATATTTGAAAGTGCCACGCGCGAATGTAGAATATCTCCAACAATCACGATTTTCTTTCCTGCAACATCTCCCAATTTTTCCCTGATAGAATAACAGTCAAGTAAGGCTTGTGTAGGATTTTCGTGGGCACCATCGCCGGCGTTTACTATGCTAGCATTTATATGTTTTGAAAGAAATACTCCTGCTCCCGGATTTGGATGGCGCATAACAACCATATCTACTTTCATAGCTAAAATGTTGTTCACTGTATCAATCAGGGTTTCACCTTTTGTTACCGAAGAGCTTGAAGAAGCGAAATTAATGACGTCTGCTGAAAGACGTTTTTCAGCCAATTCAAATGAAAGTTTTGTGCGGGTGCTATTTTCAAAAAAAAGATTGGCAATTGTAATATCGCGAAGCGAAGGGACTTTCTTAATTGGCCTATTGATTATTTCCTTGAAATGATCTGCCGTTTCGAAGATGAGTTGTA
>CAXBDO010000176.1:0-5568 GCA_963974165.1 uncultured Aequorivita sp. | reverse complement strand
ATGCATTTGCTGAAAGCCTTTCCGTCGGTGAAATAAAATTTCCGGCCGCGTTGTTAAGCAATACATCTACGCTGCCAAATTCCTTAACGGAAGCCGCAACCATTGCTTCAACCTCATCATAATTTCGAACATCGCATTGCACGGGAAGCACTTTTCCTCCAGTGGCATCTTCAAGTTCTTTTTTTACGGTTTGTAGCTTTTCAATATTTCGGGATGTAATAACCACATTGGCGCCCAACTCTAAAAAATAGGTAGTCATTGCCTTTCCCAAACCGCTGCCACCACCAGTAACAACTATTGTTTTTCCTTTTAAAGCATCGTCGCGAAGCATTTTTGCTGAATAATCCATGGAATAATTTTATTTGCTTGTAAAGATAACAGTAAAAAAAGGAAAGAAGAATTTGAGGCGAAGAAATAGCGCGTCGACTAAATATTTAGACGTGATGAAATTACTCGTTAAGGAAATACAAAAATATGCTTTTTAGATGGTTAAAGGTTGTGAAAATATTTTTGGTTCCTTCAAAAGACGCATATCTTGAGGCCTATGGAAAAAATATTAGTAGCAGGTGCAAACGGCACCACCGGAAAAAAGATAATTTCAATTTTACAGAAGTCTAATAAATACCAACCAATTGCAATGGTTCGGAAGGAAGAGCAAGTTTCGCAATTTAAAAATGAAGGCGTAGAAACCATACTTGCCGATCTTGAAGCCGATGTTAGCGACACTACACAAGGAATAGATCGCGTAATATTTGCTGCCGGTTCAGGTGGAAAAAAAGTGAAGGAAGTTGATCAGGAAGGTGCAATAAAGCTGATGGATGCAGCAAAAAATAATGGAGTCAAAAAATTTGTGATGCTAAGCTCCATGGGGGCCGACAATCCTGAGGAAGCATCTGAGTTGCAAGATTATTTAAAGGCGAAACATAATGCCGACGAACACCTTAAACAATCAGGATTGGAATATACCATTGTTCGTCCCGGTGCCTTGACCAATAATGAAGGTAATGGAAAAATAGAATTGGAAAATAAATTGAATAAAAGTGGAGAGATTCCGCGTCGCGATGTAGCCGAAACTTTAGTGGGAGCGCTCGACGCTTCCGTAGCCAAAAACAAAACCTTTGAAATATTAAAAGGAGAAACGTACATTAAAGCTGCGCTTGAGAAAATTTAGAAAGTTTTGGTAGATAATAAAAAAGCACGTGATACAGATCACGTGCTTTTTTTATGGAATAATATTTTAAAATTATTCAGATTGCCATAGTTGTTTTTGCGCCGTACCGTGATCTCCCAATTGATATAGGCTTAAGGACGCAGCATTAAAACTGATGGGTTTAAAAACATTCACCGCAAGACTGTCTAAAAGGCTAACTTCTGCCACACCAAGACTAATGTGGGGATCAAAATTTTGGTAACTATATTTTTCTACGAATGCCGGTACATATTCCAAAGTTGATTCGCTTATGGCACTACCATCCGGATTTGGAACGAAAGATTTTTCGGTCCCATAAGCTACCATGAATGGTTTTAAAAGCTCAATGGACTTTTTGTGTATTGCCATTAAAGGCGCCGATTTTTTTATGCGAACCATCGCAAAACTTTCTTCTTTTTCGGGATAATAAAAAAGACTTTCGGCTTTAAGACTGTCGTTTTTTATCATGGCGAATAATCCTTCCAATGCTTTATTCACTCTAGGTAAATCTGTTTCTTTAATAAAACATTGCAACAAGGTTATATGCGGAATATGGTTTTCGTCAAGTTTTATGGTCTGAGGGTTGTTTTGATTTATAAGTGAATTGAGCTGTATCGACTGCGCATACATTTCTTCCGAAGGGATTAAGAGCACATCTACGGCTATAATATTTTCCTTCTTTGGCGTGCAGGAAAAAAGTCCCATACCCACCGCGGCTGCGATTACAAATTTCTTCATCTAATAAAACGTATTATAAAATTGATTTTAATTTCAATTTAGATTTCGATTTCGATTTGAAACCTATTTCTCGCGGTTCAAAATTTTATATTCCTCATAACAACCGCTAATTGCATCGAGAATTTGAAGATCGTTCGCGGTGCGTATAAAGTCTTTTGAATAGCTGCATTTGTTGAGAATTTCATCTATATCGGCCCGTTCCAGTTGAAGCACCGCCATTAAAGTTTCGCGGTCGAATTTGCTTTGCAGCAGATTCCGAATTTCATCATCTTCCTTCATTTGGCGCAGTTTTTTCATCTGTCTAGGCCGTTTTCCAAAAACATTGTAGAGAAAATCTGCAGGGTTAAAAATAGAACTCAAAACCTTGCTTACAGCGCCTGGCTGATTGCTGCCACCTTCATAACCAGTGCTTAGGCCAGAAATTCGATATCGGTAATTATCGTAAATAGGAATTAGCTTAGCATCAATTTCCACATAACCCGTAAGTTCTACAGGCCGAATTACAACTTCTTCCAGAGCAATTCCCAACTCGGTCATTTTTACTTTAATATCGCCAAATTTTAACCAGTCATTTGTTACACGAACACGCAGCGATTTAAAACCCAAGTACGAAAAGTAAAGGGTATCATTTACGGCAGCCTTAATTTCAAACTCCCCTTTTTCATTTGTAGTGGTACCTTTTACCTGATTAAGATTAACGATGTTTACGTTTTCCAATAACTTATCATCGGCATCGTTCATTACGGTACCTTTAATTGTATTATTTTCTTGCGCAAGGGTGTTTCCAACGAATAGGATAAGGGCGAAGAGGAGAATATACTTTTTCATAGATAGTTTAATATACGGAAAAATTTTCGGGGCAAAACCTATTTTTCTTTTTCAATTTTTGCTTTCAATTGTTCTTTTACGCCCCCGAACCATTCATCTTTTAAAATGCTAAGAACAATGCTGTCTCGCCTGCCATTGGGTGCTGCGCAATTGTTCCGCAAAATACCTTCAACGGTACAGCCAATGCTTTTCATGGCGGCAATACTACGGGCATTTTTGGCATCGGCGCGAAACTCGACCCTATCTAATTGAAGGTCTTCAAAAGCAAATTGCAACATTAGCATCTTGCAATGTTTGTTAAGGCCTGTTCCCTGAAATTCCTTTCCGTACCAAGTATAGCCCAATTGGATGGTATTGTGGGATTTTTGATAATCATAAAAACGGGTACTGCCAGCAATTTGCTGTGTACGCTTGTCGAAAACCAAAAAAGGGTATGAAGTTTCCTCCTTTCTTCCCGTTAAGGCGTGGTCTATATAGCTTTTTAAATTTTCAAGACCATCGGCGGGTTGAAGGGAATATTTCCATAAATCAGGTTCATTTTCCGAGAAATGCAGAATCTTTTCCAGGTCGTGATGGTGCAGCGGATTGAGCCGTACACGATCGTTTTCCAAAATATGTTCCTGCAGGAAATTGAAGGTTTTCATAAGTTCTAAAAAAAACGGGCCTCGATTAAAGGCCCGTAAATATACTTATATAGACTTAAAAGATAAACGAAAGTTTAATCTTTTGAAATAGAGCTTAAATTACTCCTTTCTTCTGCGTCTGCCACCTGTGCCCTTAGTATCGGGACGGTCTGAACTTCTACGGCTTTTTCCTTTAAATGCTGGTTTGTCGCCACCACTAAAGCTTGAGCTACGTTTTTTGAAACCGCCTTTTCTGTCGCCACGATCTCCTCGATCGCTACCACGGTCACTGCTGCTTCTGTCGCCTCTTCGTTTGCCTCGGTCTCTTCCACCGCCGCCACCGCCGCTTCTATTACTGCTACGGCCAGTGTCTTTAGAGATTTCAATATTTATTTGTCTTCCTTCCAGTTTAAAATCTTTAAAGACGCCCATAACCAATTCTTGGTGAACAGTGTCTGTATTAAAGAATGAGAAACTATCTTTTACATCTACCTTATAAACATCGTCTTTCCCCAGTTGCAATAAATCGCGAAGGAAATCTTTCAAACTCATCCAATCGAAATCGTCCTTGTTTCCGATATTTAGGAAATAGCGGGTGCTATCTTTATTTTCTTCAGCAAAGTTGCGTTCGCTGCCTCCAGAAATATTAAGGTCCTTGCTATTTTTATAGTAATTAAGAAAACGCGTAAATTCTACCGAAAACACCTTTTTTATAAGCTCTTCTTTCGAAAACTCTTCCAAAACTTCATTGATATTCGGAAGGTAAGCGTTAATATCTGGATTTATTTTTGTGTCTTTTATATTGTTTGCCAAATGGAACATCTGCACTTCACAAATTTCCATTCCCGATGGAATTTCCTTTGCAACAAATTTCTTTTGGATCATCTTTTCAATAGTGTGGATTTTACGCACTTCACTTTTTGAAACGATAACCATAGAAACCCCTGTTTTTCCTGCACGTCCGGTACGACCGCTACGGTGGGTGTAAACTTCAGTTTCGTCTGGCAATTGGTAATGTATTACGTGTGTAATATCGTCTACGTCAATTCCACGGGCAGCAACATCTGTTGCAACCAGCATTTGTATTTGGCGCGCACGGAATGATTTCATTACCGTATCTCGCTGACTCTGGCTTAAATCGCCATGCAATGCTGCGGCGTTGTAACCATCTTCAATAAGTTGTTCGGCAACTTTTTGGGTATCTCGCTTAGTTCTACAGAAAATTACGGAGAAAATATTAGGGTTGGCATCTGCCAAACGCTTTAAGGCGTTATAACGATCGCGGGCATTAATTAAATAGTACTCGTGGGTAACCTGGTCTGAACCAACGTTTTTTGTTCCAACCGTAATTTCTACGGGTGTATGCATAAACTTTTTTGCAATCGTAGAAACTTCTTTAGGCATGGTTGCGCTAAAAAGCCAAGTGCTCTTATCTTTTGGCGAATGCGAAAGAATTTCGGTAATGTCTTCATAAAAGCCCATGTTGAGCATTTCATCGGCCTCATCGAGCACACAATATTCAATTTTTGAAATATCGATCATTCCACGGCCAATCATATCTTTCATTCGGCCTGGGGTTGCAACTATAATCTGCGAACCTCTTTTAATTTGGCGCGCCTGATCGGTTATACTTGCACCACCATAAATAGCGGTAACATTAAGCCCTGGCATATATTTACCATAAGCGCTCATTTCATTTGTTATTTGAAGACAAAGTTCGCGTGTTGGCGAAAGAATAAGGCCTTGGGTTGTGCGACTGTTTACGTCTATTTTTTGCAACATTGGGAAACCAAATGCAGCGGTTTTACCAGTTCCTGTCTGCGCTAACGAAACCATATCGGTTTCACGATCTAAAAGAATTGGAATTGCTTTTGCCTGTACTTCGGAAGGAGTTTCAAAACCTAGGTCGGCGATGGCTTTTAGAAGATGCTCTTCTAAGCCGAGTGCTTTAAATGCTGTCATTTTTTATGTATTATTTTTTATATGTGTGCTAACGGGAAGCGACTGGACATATAAAAAATTCGGACAGCTTCACTATAACACTCCTCACCCTGAGGATTTTTCTTGAAAATAAAGTCTATCGACCTCGTATTTTTCAAGGGCGCAAAAGTAGCTTAAACATTCCAATTAACTGTCGTAATTGGCATTTATTTTTGAAAGTGTATAGAAATAGGCCCTTTTCGGGCTAAG
>CAXBDO010000175.1:0-5584 GCA_963974165.1 uncultured Aequorivita sp. | reverse complement strand
GTATGTAACGCTAATGTAACCGTGCCTAAAGCCATTTATAATGCCGGTTGTTCGGCGGGTGGTTGTACCGAGGAAGATGATATTGAAAGCTATGCACTCGGACCAATTTTAGGGCAAAACCCTAAGTGGGAAACTTGGACACCTGGCACTCCTTCAGAAAGTGCAGAGGTTTCGACAGATCAAGCTCAGAGCGGAACCAAGAGTGTAAAAATTACAGGAGTTCCTGCCGGCGGGCCCGTAGATCAAACCTATAGATTAGGTAATATAGCCAGCGGTGTTTGGGAGTTAAAATACGCCATGTATATTCCGGTTGGTAATACTGCATTTACAAATATTCAAAAATCCGAGACTTCGGCTATAGAGTGGGCTCATCAAATTCAGTTTAATTCAGATGGTTCGGCAAATTACCAAGTGGAAAACGCCCTCAATCCTTTTGTTTATCCACAAGGTGCTTGGTTTGAAGTGCTATTTCATATTGATTTAACAAATGATACTTGTGAATTTTTTCTGAATGGAACTTCAATAATTAGTCATCCTTACAGTTCGTTTAGTATAGGTACTGGCGGGTTAAGTACGATAGGTTCTGTTGATTTCTTCCCGAGAACTAACGAATTCGGAACTGATCCTAATCCAGCTGCCATTCCATTGTTTTACATAGACGATTTAAGTTTATGCGTAATTCCTATTAATGATTATAACAACACGGCAGATGCCAGCGATAATTATCCTGTAGGAAGCACAAACGTTGTGTGGACAGCTATAGATGAAACGGGCGCAAGCTATACTTGTACCCAAGTAATAACAGTTGAAGATGCCGAAGATCCCGTTATTACCTGCCCAGCAAATGTGATAGCTAACAATGATCCTGGCATTTGTGGGGCTGTTGTAACCTATGCAATGCCAACAGCTACTGATAATTGTGGCGGTTCATCAGGAATGCAAACTTTCACGTATACCGGAGCAATGGATTCTTTTATAGTACCTGCTGGTGTAACTTCACTATCCATTGAAACGCGTGGAGCGCAAGGTGGTCGAGGTGGTGGACTTGGTGCTATGATGAGTGGTGATTTTACCGTAACTCCAGGCGATGTCCTAAAAGTTTTAGTTGGAGGTGAAGGTATTGGTGGCCCCAATGATACCGGAAGTGGTGGAGGAGGAGGCTCTTTTGTTACTACTTCTACCAATACTCCCTTAATAATAGCTGGAGGCGGCGGCGGTACCGGACATTCTGCGGCTAATGGAAGTTATGTTAATATAAACGGACATATAGGTTTAAATGGTCAAGATGGTCAAGGTACCAACGCTGGAGCTGGTGGAGTTGCCGGAAATGGTGGTCAAATGGGTAGTACAACTCCTGGTGTCCCTAATAATAGTGCTGGAGGCGGGGGCCTTAGTACCGATGGTGGTGGTTCTGGCCCGGTTGATGGTGGAGATGCCTACATAAGCGGAGGCGCTGGTGGAATGAATTCTGGCGGTTTTGGCGGCGGCGGCGGCGGCACAGGAAATATATTTTCCTGTGGTCAAGGTAATCTTGGCGGCAGCGGCGGCGGCGGCTATTCTGGCGGCGGCGGCGGCGGTTTTAATTGTAATGGCGCCGGTGGTGGAGGTGGTTCTATTAATAATGGAATTAATCAAGTAAATACCTCGGGTGCACAATCAGGTAATGGTATGGTAACAATTAGCTGGGGCGTTAGTGCAACTTCCATTGCCCAAACAGCTGGTCTTGCCAGCGGCAGCACTTTCCCAGTTGGCACAACCACAAATACATTTGTGGCAACCGACGGCGCAGGTAATACAAGCACTTGTAGTTTTGATGTAACTGTTAATGATACCGAACCACCAGTTGCAAACTGTAATGCTACATTAACAGTTCAATTGGATGTAAATGGAGTTGCCAATATTCTTCCTTCCGATATTGATAATGGAAGCACCGATAACTGCGCAATTAATTCCTTAAGTATTACACCAAGCAGTTTTACCTGTGCAAATGTTGGTCCTAATACCGTAACACTTACGGTAACAGATATTTACGGTAATTCGAGTACGTGTACTTCTCTTGTTACGGTTCAGGACAATGTTGCCCCAGCGGCAGTTTGTCAAAATATTACCGTACAGCTAGATGCTACCGGAAACGTTTCCATAGTACCAGCCGATGTTGATGGTGGAAGTACCGATGCTTGCGGAATTGCAAGTAGATCAATAGATGTTTCGAGTTTTACTTGTGCCGATATTGGCCCTAACAACGTAACATTAACGGTTACAGATGTTAACGGAAATAGCAGTAGCTGCGTAGCAGTTGTAACGGTTCAGGATAGTATTCCGCCAACTATTGCTTGTCCGGCTAGTATAATGGCAAATACCGATGCTGGAATGTGTAGCGCAATGGTAACCTTTGCAATGCCAATAGCTTTCGATAATTGTAATGTAACTGTAGCACAAACGGGCGGACTTTCTAGCGGAAGTAATTTCCCGGTAGGTGTAAATACTGTAGAATATACAGCAACAGACGATGGTGGCAATACTACCGTTTGCAGTTTTACTATAACTGTAACCGATAACGAAGCGCCAACGATGCTTTGCCAAAACATAACCATTCAATTGGATGCTTCTGGTAATGCAACTATTGTACCTGCAGATGTTGATGGAGGCAGTACCGATAACTGCGGAATTGCAACTTCAACCGTAAGCCCAAGTAGTTTCGATTGTAGCGATGTAGGAGATAATCCAGTAACTCTGACGGTTACCGATATTCACGGTAATATCAATACGTGTACAGCAATTGTAACTGTAGAGGATATAACCCCACCAGTTGCAAGCTGTCAAAACATTACTGTTGAATTGGATCCAATTACGGGAATTGTAATGATTGCCGGAATTGATGTGGATGGCGGCAGCGCCGATGCTTGTGGAATTGCTTCATATAGTTTGGATATAGATACCTTCGATTGTTCAAACGTAGGAGACAATACGGTTGTGCTTACGGTAACAGATGCCAATGGCAACACAAGTACGTGTACCGCTATAGTAACTGTTGAGGATAATTCTAGTCCAGACTTGGTTTGCCAAGATTTCACTTTGGAACTTGGAGCCGATGGCACTGCAGTTTTAGACCCTATGGATGTAATAGCAAGCAATACAGATAACTGTGGAATTTTTGCAGTAGCTGTTGATATTACTTCCTTTGATTGTAGCGATATCGGTTCACCGGTAATAGTGCAGGTGTTTACGGTAGATGTTAATGGCAACTTAAGTGCCTGTACAGCAGTTGTAACCGTGGTAGATCTTTTGGCGCCGGTTATTACCTGCCCAATCGATCAAACAGTAGATCCGGGACCTGGAAATATATTCTATATACTTCCAGATTATTTCGGAACGGGTGAAGCAACTGCAATAGACAATTGTACTGATCCTGTAACTATACTGTCCCAAGCTCCGGCTGCGGGTACAGCACTTCCAGATGGCGTGCATACCATTACCTTTACGGCTGAAGATGAATATGGCAACATTAGTAGTTGCGATTTCGAGCTTACAGTTGAAAGTGTATTGGGTGTTGGCGATAACAATGCGAACATTGGAAGCATTCTAATGTATCCAAACCCTGCCAAAAACACGGTAATGATTGGAAACCCACAAAGTCTTTCTCTTGAAAAACTCAATATTTTTGACATTAGAGGAAGAGTTGTGAAAACAATAGATCTTAGAAACATGGGCTCTGAAAAGGCAATAAATGTTTCTGAATTGGCAGCAGCCACCTATATAGTAATTATTGAAGGTGAAAATGGCCAAATAACCAAAAGGCTTATCAAGGAATAAGCAGATTTTAATCTAAAAAGAAATCCCTTCCGAATTTATTTGGAAGGGATTTTTATTTGCAATTGTATGTGGAAAGTGGAATTATAAATTTGCCATATCAAGCTTAGTTTTTTCAAATTCTGAAATTATTTCCTTTACAATTTCTGCGGCAGGTTTTATATCGTGTATCAACCCTGCAATTTGCCCAATCTCCAATTCGCCATCTTCCAAATCGCCTTCAAACATACCGCGTTTTGCACGGGCACGTCCCAAATGCTTGATAAGGTCTTCCTTCGTCGGATTGGTTGTATAAAGTTGAATTACACTTTCAAAAAATTTATTTTTCAGCATCCTAACAGGTGCCAATTCTTTTAAAGTAAGTTGCGTATCGCCTTCTTTTGCGTCAACCACCATTTGTTTAAATGCGCGGTGCGATGAGGCTTCTTCCGAAGCAACAAAGCGGCTTCCTATTTGTACGCCATCTGCCCCGAGAATCATTGCCGCCAACATCCCGCGACCAGTAGCAATTCCACCTGCGGCTATCAAAGGCACAGTAAGTTGTTCTTTCACCATCGGTATTAAAGTGAAAGTGGTAGTTTCTTCGCGACCGTTATGGCCGCCAGCTTCAAAACCTTCGGCAACAATAGCGTCAACTCCGGCATCCTGAGCTTTTAAGGCAAATTTTACACTGCTTACAACGTGAACTACCGTAATTCCATTTTCCTTTAATTTTGAAGTATATGTTTTTGGGTTCCCGGCAGAGGTGAAGACAATTTTCACACCTTCTTCAATAATGATATCTATTATTTTATCGATGTCTGGGTAGAGCATCGGCACATTTACTCCGAAAGGTTTATTGGTTGCTTTTTTGCATTTTACAATATGCTCCCGAAGTATTTCCGGATACATAGAGCCTGCACCCAGCAGCCCGAGGCCACCGGCATTAGAAACTGCAGCGGCAAGTCGCCAACCGCTGTTCCAAATCATTCCGGCTTGGATTAAAGGATACTCAATATTAAAAAGTTCGGTAATTCTGTTTCCCACTACTCCTTAATAATTTTATAACTGGTTGTTTTATTGTTTGAAGTAATAGAAGCAATGTACATTCCTGAAGTAAGCCCGGAAATATCGATGCTATTTTTTAATGGGGTAATATTGGTTTGAAGAATCTTTTCGCCTAAAATATTGAAAAGTGTAAATTCAGCACTATCCGAATTATTTGGGAAAGAAATATTCAATCTATTTTTTACAGGGTTTGGATACAGTGCGAAATGATAATCCTGCATTTGGTCCTCTACACCCAAAACAAGTAAAGCATTAAGGGCATCGCCAAAATTGGGGATTCCATATCCCATTTGGTTTGTAGGGTTACTATATCTATCAGCAGATTCTCTAATCACTTGCATAACAACACCATTATTTAAATTTGGAACCGCTTGCCATAAGGAAGCTACAGCACCCGCCGTTATTGGCGAACTAAATGAGGTGCCACTTGCCGTTGTTACATTCCCAAATCTATCTACAATGGCGGCATTTCTACCTTTCGCCATTACGTCTGGTTTTACACGGCCATCTACGGTTGGACCTATAGCACTAAAACTTACATAATCTTCGTTGCTATCAACTGCACCAATAGTTAACACTCCTGGGGAATCTGCAGGGCTTCCAACCCAAGGAAAACTGTTGTTACCGTTATTTCCAGCAGAGTTTACCATAATCATTCCCTTGTCAAAAGCGTGGTTTGCACCGCGCGCACCCAAAGTAGTTTGCCCATCAAGATCGGCATAAGTAT
>CAXBDO010000174.1:0-5618 GCA_963974165.1 uncultured Aequorivita sp. | reverse complement strand
TATAGACTGCCATACATAGCTCTCCTTTTCTTCTTTGTTGCTATTGCAACAGCACAATCTCCACATGGACCAAATTTAAAAATAGACTGCTCACAATGCCATAACCCTGTAGGCTGGGAAATTTCTGTAGAAAACATGAAATTTGACCATGGCTCTACAAGTTTTGAATTGGAAGGCACCCATAAAATTACAGACTGCAAATCCTGCCACACCAATTTGGTTTTTGACAATACGCCAACAGATTGTTTGTCCTGCCATGTAGATATTCATTCGCAAAGTGTTGGGAACGATTGTATGCGTTGCCATACTTCAGATAACTGGTTGGTGTTTAACATTCCTGAAATCCATGAAGAAAACGGTTTTCCACTTATCGGCTCACATAGCAATCTCTCCTGTGTAGAATGCCATATAACCGAAACCAGCCTAATATTTAATAGGCTGGGGAACGAGTGTATAGAATGCCATAGGGACGATTATTTAGCGACCCAAAGCCCTAACCATTTGGGCGCCGGATTTGGTCAGGATTGTGTTGAATGCCATAACCCTATGGGTTTTGGGTGGGATTCTTCAGGGATTATACACGATTTTTTCCCGCTTACAATGGGGCATGATATTCAAGACTGTAGCGCCTGTCATGATGTTACAAATTTTTCAAATATCTCGGCAGACTGCTTTTCCTGCCATCAAGATGACTTTTTACAAGCTCAAAATCCGAATCATCAAAATGCGGGGTTTCCAACAGATTGCTTGCAGTGCCATACCACAGCAGTTGGTTGGATGCCTGCAACCATAGACCATGATTTCTTCCCACTTACCTTGGGGCACGATATTCAAGATTGTAACGCTTGCCACGCCAATGGCAATTTCAACAATACTCCAACAGATTGTTTTGCCTGCCATCAACAAGACTACCAAACCACACAAAATCCAAATCACCAACAAGCCGGATTTCCAACAGAATGTGCAACTTGCCATTCCACCAATCCAGGATGGTCACCGGCAGTTGTAACCCACGACTTTTTCCCTTTAACATTGGGCCATGATATTCAGGATTGTAATGCCTGCCACGGCAATGGTGTTTTTACGGGCACACCTACTGACTGTTTTGCCTGCCACCAACAAGACTACCAAACTACCCAAAACCCTAACCATCAGGCTGCCGGTTTTCCTACGGACTGTGTGGTGTGCCATACTACCAACCCCGGTTGGACGCCCGCAGTGGTGAATCACGATTTTTTCCCATTAACTTTGGGGCACGATATTCAGGATTGTAATGCCTGCCACGGCAATGGTATTTTTGAAGGAACACCAACAGATTGTTTTGCCTGCCACCAACAAGATTTTCAGACCACTCAAAATCCAGATCACCTGGCTGCCAGCTTCCCTACAGATTGTGTGCAGTGCCATACTACAAATCCGGGTTGGACGCCAGCTAATTTTAACCATGATTTTTTCCCATTAACCTCAGGTCATGATATTCAAGATTGTAATGCCTGCCATGGAAATGGGGTATTTGAAGGAACACCAACAGATTGTTTTGCCTGCCATCAAGATGATTATCAGGCGGCCCAAAACCCAAATCACCAGGCTGCAGGCTTCCCCACAGATTGTGCTATGTGCCACACAACCAATCCTGGCTGGATGCCAGCTAATTTTAATCATGACGATATGTATTTCCCAATTTATAGCGGAAGGCACGAAGGGGAATGGTCCAGGTGTACAGATTGCCACACCAATCCTAATAATTATTCGGTATTTGATTGTTTAAGCTGCCATCCGCCAATTGAAACTGCGGAAGATCACGAAGATGTACCCAATTATATTTATGAAAGCAATGCGTGTTTTGCCTGCCATCCAGATGGCGAAGGTTAAGAAAAATGAAATTGAAAGTAACCAACATAATCTTAATTTTTTGTACTGCCTTTAGTGTATTTGCACAAGACCCGCAGAACACAATATTTGGTACGGTAACTTTTATAACTTCAAACAATGTCTACGTTAAATTTTCGGACACAGAACCCATTGCAATTGGTTCAACATTATATTTTCAGAATAATGCCTGCTTAACGGTTTCGGAAAAATCTTCTACTTCGGTTGTGTGTACGCCCATTAACAATTGCCTGCTCCAAAAAGGTGATGTTATAACCTTCAACATTAAACCAAAAGATCCAATTGAAATAGAAAATCCTTCCGAAGAAATAGAAGATAATGTGGAAAAAGATATACCGGCAGAGGTAAAACCATCCGAAACCCCAATTTCTGAAAAGCCAAAATTATATACAGAAAATATTCGCGGCCGAATAAGCGCAGCCAGTTATAATAACCTTTCGAATTTACGGGAGGACCGTCATAGAATACAAACCCGATTTTCATTAACGGCAAACCACATTAACGACGGTAAGTTTTCTATTGAAAGTTATCTGGCCTATAGAAATAATATTTCGGTACCCGAAAATTATAGGGGCCGTTCCAGCATTTTTAACGTCTATAATCTGAATGCCACTTTTGATGCAACCGAGAGTTTTTCAATTAATGTAGGTAGAAGGATTAATCCAAAGGCCTCAACCTTTGGTGCAAATGATGGGTTGCAACTCGAAAAATACTTTGGAAATTTTTATCTGGGAGGAATTGTAGGGTTTAGGCCAGATTTTTTCGATTATGGGTTCAATTCAAATTTATTGCAATATGGTGGCTATACGGGTATAGAAACCAAGACCAAAAACTTTTTCAGTACCACAACATTGGGTGCTATGCAGCAAACTAATAATGGGGCCACAGATAGGCGCTATGTTTTCTTTCAACATAACAGTACAATTTCGAGTAATTTAAACCTATTTAGCTCTGCTGAATTGGATATCTTTAATCCAGCAGATAGTATAGGCAAGGGCGGGAGCAGGTTAACCAATCTGTTTATTTCTGCCAGGTACAGATTTGGCCGCGTAGCCAATGTTACATTTTCTTACGATAGCCGGAAACAGATTATTTATTATGAAACTTTTCAAAGTGAAATTGAACGTTTGCTAGATGATGATTTGGCCCGACAGGGCATTAGGTTGCGCTTAAATGTACGTCCAATAAAAATAGTTTGGGTAGGGGCAAGTTATAGCAATCGTACCCAAAGCAATAGCCAAAACGAATCGAACAATATTTACACTTACGCCACCTTAACGGCGATTCCAAAACTGAAAGGGCGTTTAAATGTTTCGTATAACATTAATAATTCCAATTATTTAACCAGCAATGTACTTTCAATTAGGCATAACAGAGATTTAGCGGCAAATAAACTCAATGCAGATTTTTATTATAGAATGGCAGATTATGATTACAAAAATCAAGATACGGCCTATAAACAAAATTATTATGGCATTGGTTTAGGTTGGCGAATTTCCCGATCTTGGCTATTGAATTTTTCAGGTGAATATTCAAATATAAATGAAGAAAACAATATGCGTTTTTACACCCAATTAACGAAACGATTTTATTCAAAAAAGAAAAAATAGATGAAACTAAGAATCTTAACGACCGCAATTTTAGTTGCAGGTATTACCAGTTGTAATAATGGTCCAAAAGTTATAGAAGCAGAAGGCGCCAAGACAAGTTCTGGCAATTCAAGCGGTATTTTTTCCGAAGATGCTTCCCAATCAGAATTGCAGCACAATCACCCCATAGATAATAACAGTTTCACCGAAAATCTGCATACCGTACGGGTTAATGAAACACTGCCTACCAAAAAATATATTTATATGAATGTTACCGAAGGAGGTAAAAATTTCTGGATAGCCGCTGCCAAACAGGACGTAGCCATAGGGGAAACCTATTTTTATAGGGGAGGTTTATTGAAAACAAATTTTGAAAGCAAGGAACACAATAGAATGTTTGATACTATTTATCTAGTAACAAATATTGTAAAACAGGACCACGGCAACAATACCGGAACATTAAAAGCAAACTTTTCTGAAGGCGGCAATAAAACGGAAAACCCCACTTCACAAAAACAAACCATTGAAACACATACTGCAGATGTTGTAGCCCATAAGGGTTCCATAAAAATTTCGGAATTGGTGGCCAACCCACAAAAATATAATGGCAAAACTGTACAACTTACAGGAAAAGTGGTAAAAGTGAACCCCAATATTATGGAAAGAAACTGGTTGCATCTACAAGATGGTTCCCAAAATAATTTTGACATGGTTGTAACCACAAACACTTTTGTACCCGAAGGAAAAACAATAACGGTGAAGGCTAAAGTTAGTCTAGACCGCGATTTCGGAGCTGGTTATCGTTACGACCTAATTCTTGAGGATGGTCAGATTATTCAATAATATTATGAAATTATAGGATACTTTCGTTTGCGTATTGCCGCTATTATACATATAATAATTATTGATATTACCGCAATATACACCCAATTTGGAATAGGAACGGGATCTCCGGTAGCGTATGAATGTAGCCCGGACAAATAGTAATTTACGCCATAATAGGTCATAATTACAGAAGCCAATCCAAATATGGTTGCCACGTTATAAGCAAATAATCCCCTTAATTTTGGAATAAACCGCATATGTAATATAAAGGCATATACCAAAATAGTAACCAAAGCCCAGGTTTCCTTTGCATCCCAACCCCAGTAGCGCCCCCAAGATTCATTCGCCCATACCCCGCCTAAATAAGTACCAACACTCACCATAAATAGGCCGCCAATTAAGGTCAATTCACTAATATAGGTCATTTCTTGGATAATGCGTTTTAATCTTTTTTTGTTGTCTTCGGTAATAAATATCATTAATATAATGTTGATGAGCCCGATAATGGCACCCAACATTAAGAAGCCATAACTACCGGCTTCCAACGACACGTGTATTGTTAGCCAATACGATTTTAATACTGGTACCAAGGGAGTAATTTCAGGATCTAAAAAGCTTAGGGTAGACACCAAGAGAATTGTTCCTGCCAATATCATAGTTGCAGCCAACCCACCAAAAGATTTTCGGGTAAATAGTACTCCCGCCAAGGTTGTTGTCCACGCAATATAGATCATAGATTCGTAACCGTTGCTCCACGGTGCCCTGCCGGAAACATACCAGCGAAGGCCCAAACCTAATGTATGCAATACAAAGCCAACTATTAAAATTGCGAAAAGTATATAGTACACTTTTTTAAGTTTCCAATTTGGTTTAAAAATGGATACAAATAGGAAAAACAAAAATGCTACGCCCAGTAACATATATACCCCCGCCAAACGTGTAAAGACATTTAATTTATTGAGAAATATTTCTGCCTCAATTTCTGAAGAAGATGGCATGACGGCACTTCCGGCTTCATTTTGAAAAGCTTTTAACTCTTCAATTAAATTATTTGCCTTGCTATAATCATTTGTTTCCATAGCACTTTTAAGGGCATTGCGATAGGCATTAAAAAAATTGCTGGCAATTGTACTGTGGTTATGCCCGTCGTCCGGACCATGGTCGCTATAGCCTTCCCATAAATTGTTTGGATCGTTTTTTCTTGGAATTATTTTAAGCAAACTGCCCGAAAACATCATACTTAAAATGTTTAGCCGTTCGTCTATCTTCATTAACTCTTTGGCATAAACTCCCCGGTCAATAGGTTCCAAGGCA
>CAXBDO010000173.1:0-5647 GCA_963974165.1 uncultured Aequorivita sp. | reverse complement strand
GGCTATTTCCACATTGGTAATAGCTTTTTCGATGGTGCAGCGTAATTATAAGGCCGCGGCAACATTTATAACCCTGAGTGTAGTATTTATTTATGCCTTGGTACAACCCAATATTTTTAATGTAATTCAGTTTAGGGTAATAGATACTTTGATTGGCGCTGGGCTGGCAACCCTTGGAAACCTGCTTCTCTGGCCTGCCTGGGAAATTAATACGATGCAAAAAACCTTATTGGGAACTATAAAAGCCAATAGGATTTATTTGGAAGAAATCATAAGTTTTTATAACAAAAAAGGAAGTCTACCTAGCCAATATAAAGTTGCAAGAAAAAAAGCCTTTTTGGAAATATCAGACTTAAGTGCCGCATTTCAACGGATGACACAAGAGCCAAAATCGCAGCAAAAAAACCTGGGCAAGGTCTATGAAATTGTGGTGCTTAACCATAATTTTCTGTCATCCCTGGCTTCGTTGAGCACTTATATTTTAAATAACCCACCACGCCGGCATCGTCTAATTTCAATAAGGTTGCCGATAAAATAATTGAAAATTTAAAGGAAGCCGAATATATTTTAGATGAAGCAATTGGGCAGCATTCTTCAGAAAATCCAAATAAGGTTATTGAGTCCAATAATTCAAATGAAGATCTTTTTGATGCAACTTTTGGAACTAGTTTGGTCTTTTCCGAAGAAGAAAAAACCACGCAATCTGAAAGTTTTCATTCCATAATTGAAGAGGCGCATTTGGTGCGCGAACAATTAAAATGGCTACTATCTATGAGCGAAAAAATGCCGAAGTTATTGCGGGAAACACAGCATTAAATATTTTATATTTGGTGAAACAACCTTTCACTATGACAAAAAATATCCGTCATCTTGCTCCAGCGGCAAACGCAAAATAGTATTCGCCATAGTGCTTTCCCTTCTTTCTGTTTTCTTATTTTTTGAAGGACCCCTTTATGGTATTATTTTATTGGGAGTGGCATTAGAATTGGCGCTGCGTAAGGGTATTGAACTTGATTTAGACGAAAAAAAATACAGGAACATCTATTCAATTTTTGCCATAAATTTTGGGCGTTGGAAGGAATTACCAGAAACTGAATACATTTCAGTTTTTAAAACTATTAAAAATACTAGAAGTCGCGTAATAACTGCAGAGGCCACTTTAGGATTTCAAGTGTTTAAGGTGAATTTATTCTATAATAGAAATAAGCATATTGAAGTATATATTAGCGACGAAATAGAGGATGCATTTTCTATTGCAAAACACATAGCAACCGTATTAGATGTGGATATTTTAGATGCAACAACCCCAGAAAAAGAATGGATAAAATTACTTCACACTAGTAATTTTATAACTATTTCCGTTCAAAATAAATTCATCTCCAACTTTCTTCCCAGAAATAAGCATACCAACGGGCGAATTTAAAGCGACACATAAATAATCTGCCTTTTCTATGGTAACCGTACCGATAGAAATACTGATGAAATAAACAAACCTATCTGTATAAACCAGACTTCCCAAACGCGCATAATCTGAAGTGGAAGTAATATCAATTTTCTTCAGCAGTTGCACTACTTTTTCAATCTCCATTAATTGTTTTCCTGCATTTTCGCGGTCAATTTGAAGCATCGCCCTGCCAGTTTCGTGCTTATCGCCGCTACTGCTTTTTGATTCTTCCAACAAAGATTCCTCAATGCCCCCAATAGTCTGTTTTATTTTTGAATAACGCGATTCAACCTGCTGTTCGCAATGACGAAGCAATTCGGTTTTAATGGCTATGGCTGTCATTTTTTCTTCTTCTTTACAACTTCCTTCGGTTCTTGCTTTACCAGCTTAAAAGGGCCGTAATATCGCATCTGGCGAACAATCCACTGTGTGCGTCGCGCAACATAAGGTCCCGGCGGATTGGCCTTGTATTTCTGGGGACTTGGAAGAATTGCAGCTATGGCAGCCGCATTTTCGGTTTTGAGGTTTTTAGCCGACTTTTTAAACCAATATTGCGAGGCGGCCTCGGCCCCAAAAACGCCATCGCCCATTTCAATGCTATTTAAATAAACTTCCAAAATGCGTTCCTTGCTCCACAGATTTTCAATTAAAAGTGTAAAGTAGGCTTCCAATCCTTTTCTAAACCAAGTACGGTCTGGCCAGAGAAATGCATTTTTTGCAGTTTGCTGTGAAATGGTACTTCCCCCACGAATTTTCTTTCCTTTTTCGTTGTTTTCCAAAGCTTTTTCAATGGCTTCCCTATCAAAACCGCTGTGGCTTAAAAAAGTCTGGTCTTCGGCACAAATAACGCCCAATTGCAAATACCACGAAATATCTTCTATAGGAACCCATTGGTGGCGCGTTTGGTAATCTTCGCCCCCTTCAATGGCGCGAATTGCCATTAATGGAGTATACGGTACGGGTACAAATTTGTAGATAAGCACCCACAAAACAGTAAGCCCAATAAACCATAGAAAGAACTTAAAGATAAATTTGAATAGTTTTTTTATCATAATTTTTACTTGGAACCTCTGTGTTTTCTTTGTGAATCCTTGTGTAACAACTATAATATAGGGTTGTACAAAGGACTACGAAATTACGCAGAGAATTAATATTTTAATTTAAAAGATCAGATAGTTGCTTGCCAATAGAACTGCCAATTGCAACTCCCATTCCGCCTAGTCTTACCCCACAAAATACATTAGGTGAAACTGTTTTCAAAATTGGTTTTTTCTGGTTTCCCAAGCCCATAATTCCGCTCCATCGTTGGTCAATTTCAAAAGTTTGGTTGGGTAAAATTACGGTTTTTAACACTTGCTCCAACTTGTTTTGTACAAGTTCCGTTAATTGCATTTCGGTGGTTTCCTCGGTTTTAAAGTCGAGGTTTCTGCCGCCACCAAAAAGGATTCTATTCTCAATATTCCTGAAATAATAATACCCTTTATTGAGATGAAAGGTGCCCTTAATTTGAAGGTTCTCAATTGGTTTGGTTACCAAAACTTGCGCTCTTGCGGGTTTAATATCTTCATCCAAAAATTGTTTGGCGAAGCCGTTTGTAGCTATAAAAACCTTTTTAACCAATATATCTTTGGAAGCATTCAATTGCAGTGTAACATTTTTTCCATTATCCGAGATTGCCGTAATTTCGGTCGAATTCACGATCAAAATATTTTCTTCGGAAGCCTTTTTTATAAGGCCGAGCATCATTTTTCCGGTATCTATTTGCCCTTCAAATTTGCTGAAAATAAGATTGGGCTGAATAGTTTTAAATCCAAAAGGGTCCTTCCTTTCTGAAAAAACCGAATCATTAAAAATTGGTTGCAGCAATTCATTTACATAATCTATGTTCGATTTACAGCTTTCAAAAAGCGCCGCATCTTCATTCGTGAAAAGTTCGTAACCGCCATATTCTTGATAATCCAATTGTGCGTCGCCCAAAGTGCTACGCAATAAATTTAAGCCCGCTACCCTATTTTTAACCAACTGCAAAACTTCTTCCTCTGAGTGGGTTTTAAGGTCGTCCAATATTTCGGAAATACTCCCAAAACAAGCAAAACCGGCATTTTTGGTACTGGCGCCACTAGGCAACAAACCGCGTTCAAAAACCACAATTTTCGCTTCTGGATATTTTTTCCGAAGGGAAAGGGCACAGTTTAAGCCTACAATTCCACTGCCAATAACCGCAAAATCGATGTTTGAAAACCAGGTTCTATGTTCCCAAAAGCTTAGAGTCATTATTACTTAATTATGGAGTTAATATATAAATTCCGAAACCAAAAAAGCACCAAATTCCAAAGTTTTGTTTTTGGAATTTAGTGCTTTTAATTAGTCAGTATGCAGTTTCAGTTTGCAATAAATTACTGCTTACTGTTACTGCCAACTGATTACTCTTCTTCAGGTTCGTTCATTTTAAAGGTATTCATAAAAGCGGTGGTGTAATTTCCAGCCACATAATCTGGTTCATCCATCAATTGGCGGTGGAACGGGATAGTAGTTTTTATACCTTCAATAACGAATTCGTCCAAGGCGCGTTTCATTTTGCTTATTGCCTCTTCGCGTGTTTGTGCGGTTGTAATAAGTTTCGCAATCATAGAATCGTAATAGGGCACAATGGTGTAACCCGCATAAACGTGCGTATCTAAACGAACTCCGTGGCCTCCCGGTGCATGTAAAACTGTAATTTTACCTGGGGACGGACGGAAATCGTTATATGGATCTTCAGCGTTAATTCTACATTCTATGGAGTGCAGTTGTGGGGTATAGTTTTTACCAGAAATAGGAATTCCGGCTGCAACTAAAATTTGCTCACGGATTAGATCGTAATCTATTACCTGCTCTGTAATTGGGTGCTCTACTTGAATACGGGTATTCATTTCCATAAAGTAGAAATTTCGGTGTTTATCTACCAAAAATTCGATTGTACCGGCACCTTCGTATTTAATATATTCGGCAGCTTTTACAGCGGCATTACCCATATCTGTACGAAGTTTTTTCGTCATAAATGGGCTTGGGGTTTCTTCAGTAAGCTTTTGGTGGCGACGTTGTATAGAACAATCGCGCTCACTTAAATGGCAAGCTTTACCGGTACTATCGCCCACAATTTGTATTTCGATATGGCGTGGCTCTTCAATAAGCTTTTCCATATACATGCCATCGTTGCCAAAGGCAGCGGAGGCTTCTTGGCGGGCACTGTCCCACGCTTTGTTAAGTTCTTCTTTTTTATAAACGGCGCGCATTCCTTTACCACCACCACCTGCAGTGGCTTTTAGCATAACGGGATAACCAACTTCTTCGGCCAGTTTTTCACATTTTTCAAAAGATTCTATGATCCCGTCGCTTCCAGGAACAGTTGGTACTCCGGCAGCTTTCATAGTTGCTTTTGCTGAAGCCTTATCGCCCATTCTATCTATCATTTCTGGCGAAGCTCCAATAAATTTAATACCATGTTCGTGGCAAATTTTTGAAAACTTGGCGTTTTCGGAAAGAAATCCGTAACCAGGATGAATGGCGTCTGCATTTGTAATTTCGGCAGCCGCAATAATATTAGACATTTTTAGATAGCTTAAGCTGCTTGATGGCGGACCAATGCAAACTGCTTCATCTGCAAAGCGAACGTGTAAGCTTTCTTCATCGGCAGTGGAATAAACAGCAACCGATTTAATGCCCATCTCGCGGCAAGTACGAATAATTCGCAATGCAATTTCGCCTCTATTTGCAATTAATATTTTTTTGAACATAACTTTTATGAAATGTCAAATCCCAAATTCCAAATCCCAAAAATGCTTGGAATTTGAAATTTGTTATTTGGAATTTATACTATGATGGATCTACTAAAAATAGTGGTTGGTCAAATTCTACCGGAGATGAATCGTCTATAAGAACTTTTACGATTTTTCCAGATACTTCACTTTCTATTTCATTGAAGAGTTTCATTGCCTCAATAACACATAATACATCGCCTACATTAATTGTGCTTCCAACTTCAACAAAAACAGGTTTGTCTGGAGACGGTTTTCTATAGAAAGTTCCAATAATTGGCGACTTTATAGTAATTAATTTTGAATCTGAGGATTCTGCCGGAGCTTCAGTTGTTGTAGCCGCTTGTTGAGGCGCAGCGTTATTTTGGGGCTGCTGCATCTGCATTTGTGGTTGAGACATGGTAGG
>CAXBDO010000172.1:0-5649 GCA_963974165.1 uncultured Aequorivita sp. | reverse complement strand
TTGCTTGAAATTTGGGAGTCCATTGAATTATAGATTATTAGATCGTTGGATTTTTAGATGTTTGGAAATGCATAGATTTAAAGATTTGGAAATTTGGAAACAAAGTAGGAGCGTTTTGTAAAGATATTTATGAAATTACCACTTCATTTCCTGAAGCAGAAAAATTTGGACTAACCAGCCAATTAAGACGGGCAAGCATTTCAATTCCATCCAATATTGCAGAAGGTGCATCCAGAAATTCGAATAAAGAATTTGCAAGATTTTTGGAAATTACAATTGGCTCCTGTTACGAAATTGAAACTCAAATACTAATAGCTAATGATTTGGAATTTTTAAAGGAAGAAAATATGAATAGCTTACTTATAAAATTAGAGGCCAATATTAAAATGACATCAAAGTTTAACTCAACTTTAAAATAGTCCATTTAGATAATTTTCCAACAATCCAACAATCCAACAATCCAAATATCTCAATTGACAGCAAAATTCCACAGGCATACCCTAATTTTCAAACGTCCAAGCGGCACTTCGCGCGGGGTTATGGAAACCAAAGAAACCTATTTTTTAATTCTTCAAAATGAAGAAGGTTTTGGGGTGGGCGAATGCGGTTTATTAAAAGGTTTAAGCATTGATGACCGTCCAGATTATGAAGACAAACTGCATTGGGTCTGCAATAATGTAAATTTAGGGGAAGAAGTGTTATATGCAGCTTTGGAAAAATACCCTTCCATTCAATTTGGGGTAGAAACTGCTTTTAAATCTTTGTATTCAGAAAACTCCTTTGAATTATTCCCATCAGCATTTACTCAAGGCGAGGCTACAATTGCCATAAACGGCTTGGTCTGGATGGGCGATAAACGCTTTATGAAGGAGCAGATTTCAGAGAAATTGAAACAAGGTTTTACGTGCATTAAAATGAAAATTGGCGCTATCGATTTTAAAACTGAAATAGAACTTTTAAAAGCGATCCGCAAAGAATTTTCCGCTTCCGAAGTTGAACTTCGTGTAGATGCCAACGGAGCATTTTCTCCAAATGAGGCTTTGGAAAAATTAAAGGTGCTTTCTGATTTGCAGTTGCATTCAATCGAGCAGCCCATAAAACAAGGGCAGTGGCAGAAAATGGCCGAGCTTTGCGAACAAACACCACTACCAATAGCTTTAGATGAAGAGCTAATTGGTATTTTTTCCGAAGATGAAAAAATTGAACTGCTGGAAACCATAAAACCTCAATATATTATTCTAAAGCCCTCATTAATTGGTGGTTTCCGCGGAAGCGATTCTTGGATAAACCTTGCCGAAAAAAATAAGGCGGGATGGTGGATTACCTCTGCCCTGGAAAGTAATGTGGGTTTAAACGCAATTTCGCAGTACACTTTTACAAAAAACAGTACATTGCCACAAGGTTTGGGCACTGGCAGCCTTTATACCAATAATATTGAAAGTCCGCTGGAAGTTTCAAAAGGAGCGTTGCACTATAACCCTTCCGTCAAGTGGAAATTTCAATTATAAGAAATAAGTAAAAATACATTAACTATTAACTCAATAACTTAAAATGTATATACAACAAGCTTTTAAATCGCTTCACGAATGGTGGCGTTATCTAGTAGGTTTCATAATAATTATTATCGCTAGCCAAATCGGTACAATCCCATTACTTGTTGCCGTAGTTGTAAAACTTATTTCGGAAGGTGGAAATATTGAAACCCTTCAGGACCAAAGTGTTTTAATGGGAATCTTGGATTCCAACCTCACCCTATTTTTAATGCTCCTAAGTTTTGCTATTGGGTTGTTGGGGGTCTATTTGGTGGTGAAGTATCTCCACAATCAACCTTTTGTTGAGCTTACAACTTCACGCAAGAAAACAGATTGGAGTCGGGTATTTTTTGGGTTCGGACTTATGGCCGCTACAACTGTGGTTTTTACTGGGATAGATTATTATTCGAATTCGCAGGATTATGTGGTTCAATTTGATCTTATTCCGTTTTTAATATTGGCGGCAATAGCAATAGTAATGATACCCTTACAGACCAGCTTTGAGGAATACCTATTCCGTGGGTATTTGATGCAGGGAGTGGGAGTTCTATCAAAAACCCGATGGCTACCTTTAATTGTAACATCCGTAATTTTTGGTCTGCTTCACCTTGCAAATCCCGAGGTTGACAAACTAGGCAACATAATTATGATTTATTACATCGGTACAGGGTTTTTCCTCGGAATCATTACTTTAATGGACGAAGGAATGGAACTGGCCCTCGGTTTTCACGCAGGTATAAATTTAACGGGCGTACTTTTGGTAACGGCAGATTGGACTGTTTTTCAAAGCCATTCTATACTAAAAGATATTTCAGAGCCATCCACGGGCTTTGATGTTGTTGCACCGGTATTTATTTTATATCCTATTTTTCTTCTGATTTTGGCCTACCGCTACAAGTGGAAAGACTGGAGCGCAAAGCTTTTCGGAAAAGTAGAGAAGCCTGTTGTAATTGCTGAAGAAACACAGAATTCAACATTTATTGAATAGTGAAAACATTGTTGCATCCAAACTTCAAATTGAATGGCGAAGCTTTTCCTTCTTCGGAAGCTTTAAAGAAGCACGCAAAAAATTTAATTGTAAATGGAAAAAACGATGAACCAGCCATTGGAAAATTTATAGGGGAATGGCTTAATGAAGACGATTTTATTATAGTAAAAACATCCGGTTCTACCGGCGCTCCCAAAGAAATAAAACTTCAAAAAGAGCACGTTTATAACAGCGCCGATGCCACTGCGAATTATTTCGATTTACCCGAAAATACTAAAGCCTTGCTTTGCCTTTCGGCTAAATATATTGCGGGTAAAATGATGTTGGTTCGGGCAATGATTGCGGGGTGGGATTTACATCTGGCTGCCCCCGGAAAAAATCCGTTGGAAAAAAGGGATAGCGATTTCGATTTTACCGCTATGGTGCCTTATCAGGTTTTTCATTCGTTGAATGATTTGAAAAAAGTAAAAAAACTTATTATTGGCGGTGGTGCCGTTCCCAGAAAATTGGAGGAAGAACTTCAACAAGTTTCCACTAAAATTTTTGCAACTTACGGGATGACGGAAACAATCAGTCATATTGCTGCGCGACCCATAAATGGAGATGAAAAATCTACTGTTTTTACCGCGCTTCCAAAAGTAAATTTTACCCAAAATGAAAATGGTTGTCTTCAAATTCAAGCTCCTGAAATTTCGGAGGAAATTGTTGTCACCAATGATGTTGTTGAACTACTTTCCGCAACTTCATTTAAATTTTTGGGGAGAATAGATAATGTTATAAATACGGGCGGCGCAAAAGTTTATCCCGAAACCATTGAAGAAAAATTATCACTTCATATAAGTAGGCCATTTTTTATTGCTTCGGAAAATGACGCAGCCCTAGGGGAGCGGGTTATTTTGATTGTTGAGAGCAATGAAGTCTTAACCCTTGAGAATTTTTCCAAAAGCTTCGCAGCGCTTTCGCCTTTTGAAAAACCTAAAAACGTGTATGCCACTAAGCAATTTGACTATACCGAAACGGGAAAAATAAAACGTGCTGAGGTTTTGAAAATGTTGGTGAAAAACTAAACTTTACTCTAAAGACTTGTCCTCTTGTTGAAATTCACTTTTTAAGCTACCCTCCAACTTTAAATCTCTTTCAACCTTATCTCGGGTGGGCCGTTGAGCGATAAGCCAAGCGAGAAGAATTAAAGATATTATTAAGAAATATTGATTTCCGTCCTTCATAAAATCTACAATTCCTAATAATGCTGGCCCTTCCAAGAGTGCATATTTTATAATTGACGCCGACTGAAAACCACTTAATTTTTCTCTTAAAGTATTTTTTGAAGCTAGGCCTTTTATATTGTTTTCGTAAAGATAATTGCCAGCGAAAATCCCCACAATTGCTAAAAGCGGAACAATAAAGAACATAACATCACTCGTGTAGTCTAATGTCAGAAAAGACTTTGGAGTAACGGGATGAATATCGTTTTGCATATTTGGAAACAATAAAATAATGAATAATGAATAACTTTTATTCAATTATCCATTAGACTAAATCTACACCTAACGCATTACCTTCAAAACACCCTAAACCTGAATAACTCCCAAATTAAACGGCTTTTCAATTGGGGCGTGGTTTGCAGCTTCAATCCCCATCGAAATCCATTTGCGGGTGTCTAATGGATCAATTACGGCATCGGTCCAAATTCTAGAGGCCGCGTAATAGGGCGAAATTTGTCTGTCGTAACGAGCCTTAATTTTATCGTATAATTCCTTTTCAACTTCTGGGGTAATGGTTTCGCCTTTCTTTTTCAGCGAGGCGGTTTCAATCTGCAACAAAACTTTTGCTGCACTATTGCCGCTCATTACAGCAAGTTCGGCGCTCGGCCATGCAACTATCAAACGGGGATCGTATGCTTTTCCGCACATTGCATAGTTTCCTGCACCATAGCTATTTCCAATTATGATGGTGAATTTTGGCACTACGCTATTACTTACCGCGTTTACCATTTTAGCACCGTCTTTAATAATCCCGCCGTGCTCACTTTTGCTACCTACCATAAAGCCTGTTACGTCCTGTAAGAACACTAATGGAATTTTCTTTTGGTTACAATTGGCAATAAAACGCGTGGCTTTATCGGCGCTGTCGCTATAAATTACACCGCCAAATTGCATTTCGCTAGGTTGCGTTTTTGCCTTAGTGGTTTTAACCAATTTTCGTTGGTTGGCTACTATGCCTACCGCCCATCCATCGATGCGGGCATAGCCTGTTAAAATAGTTTGTCCGTAGCCTTCTTTGTATTCCTCAAAATCGCTATCGTCTACCAAACGAGAAATAATTTCGCGCATATCGTATTGTTCCGTGCGCGATTTGGGAAGGATTCCGTAAATATCTTCTTCCTTTTGCTTTGGTTTAATTGCTTTTTCACGATTAAATCCGGCTTTGTCGAAATCGCCAATTTTGGAAACTATTTTCTTTATTTTATCTAAGGCATCTTTATCATCCTTGGCCTTATAATCGGTAACGCCGCTAACTTCGCAGTGTGTAGTAGCGCCACCAAGGGTTTCGTTGTCGATGGATTCGCCAATGGCGGCTTTCACTAAATAGCTTCCCGCTAGAAAAATACTCCCAGTTTTATCTACGATTAACGCTTCATCGCTCATAATGGGAAGGTACGCGCCACCGGCAACACAGCTGCCCATAACTGCGGCAATCTGGGTAATGCCCATACTGCTCATTACGGCATTGTTTCTAAAAATTCTTCCAAAGTGTTCTTTATCGGGAAAAATTTCATCTTGCATGGGTAGGTAAACCCCTGCACTGTCTACCAAATAAATAATTGGCAAGCGGTTTTCAATAGAAATTTCCTGTGCCCGAAGATTCTTTTTGGCGGTTATAGGAAACCAAGCGCCAGCTTTTACGGTAGCGTCATTAGCCACTACGATGCATTGTTTGCCCTTCACGTACCCAATTTTTACTACAACTCCGCCGCCTGGTGCACCGCCGTGCTCCTCGTACATACCATCGCCAGCGAAAGCGCCGATTTCAATACTGGGTTTTTTTTCGTCCAATAAATATGCAATACGTTCGCGAGCTGTAAGTTTGCCTTGTGCGTGTTGTTTGTCTATGCGTTTTTGGCCTCCG
>CAXBDO010000171.1:0-5659 GCA_963974165.1 uncultured Aequorivita sp. | reverse complement strand
TGTAAGCATCAACCAATCTTAGGAATTCATTTACGTTTCTTCCCAAAGGCATATCGTTTACTCCTTCGTGGAAAATTTTTCCTTCCTCATCTATCAAATAAGTTGCGCGGTACGTTACATTGTCGCCATCTACCATAAGGTGACCGGTTTCTTCGTCATAACGCTCATTGGTGATATCCAAAATCCCCAATGCATTGGCAAGGTTGCGGTTGGTGTCTGCCAATAAAGGGTAAGTTACACCTTCAATCCCACCATTATCCTTAGGAGTGTTTAACCACGCAAAATGTACTTCTGGCGTATCGCAAGAGGCGCCAATTACTATTGTATTTCTATCTTCAAATTTTGAAAGTGCTTCCTGAAAAGAGTGGATTTCAGTTGGGCATACAAAAGTGAAATCTTTTGGATACCAGAAAAGCAATACTTTTTTGTTGTTCTTTTTAGCTTCTTCAAGCACATTTAGTTTAAAAGTATCCCCCATTTCATTCATTGCATCTACTGAAATGTTTGGGAATTTTTTTCCTACTAATGACATATTTTTTTTGTTTTATTTGGGTTAATAAATTTCTGTTGCAAAGATAAAAAGTAGCTGTAGAATTAGGCAAAATGCTGAATGGATTATTCTATTAACCCATAGCTTTTGCCAATAGGTTAAAATTTTAACGATAAGTAAAAGCTATGGTGGAAGTTAGGCTTTTTCAGCCGTTGCCAACATTTTAATTTTAATTCTGAAGGCAGCGAAAAGAAGTGTCATAAACGGACTTAGCCAGTTGAAGATAGCATAGAAAAAATATTCCCCTACACCCACGCCAAGCACCCCGCTTTGGTAGGCTCCACAGGTATTCCAAGGAATTAGAACAGAAGTAACCGTCCCGCTATCTTCCAATGTTCGCGATAAATTTTCAGGGGCCAACCCTCGATCTTGGTAAGCTTTCTTGAACATTTTTCCGGGAATAACAATTGCCAAATATTGATCGGAAGCAATAATATTAAGGCCAAGACAACTTATAACGGTACTGGAGAAAAGTCCGAAGATAGTGGTGGCTAATTTGAGCAATTCGCGCGTAATTCTTGCCAAAGCTCCAATGCCATCCATTATTCCTCCAAAAATCATTGCACAAATTATAAGGAGAATGGTCCACAACATCCCCAGCATTCCTCCGGCGGAGAAAAGATCATTCAATTTTTCATTTTCTGTAACAATAGCAGTATCGGTAAAAACAGCTTGAACAATAGCACTTAAATTTGAATTGGAGATTTGTGCTAATATGCTACTTTGAAAAATTACTGCTACCACAGCGGCAGCAATTACTCCGGTTGCCAGTGCAATTAAAGGTTTTGTTTTTAGAAGAATTAAAGCAATTACTATTACTGGCACAATAAACAACCACGGCGTGGTATTGAAGGTGTTGTCTATGGTAAGCAATAGACCGCTTATATCTGCATCGCCTGTTACTTCAGTAGTAGCGCTAATTATTCCAAAAGTAATTAGTGTAATTACAATTGTTGGTACAGTAGTAAGCGCCATATACCGAATATGGGTAAACAAATCTGTTCCTGCCATAGCTGGGGCAAGGTTGGTTGTATCGCTTAGGGGAGACATCTTATCGCCAAAATATGCGCCAGAAATTACAGCGCCGGCAATCATTCCCGGATTAATTCCTAAGGCGGTTCCAATACCTACCAAGGCAATACCAACTGTAGCCGAGGTTGTCCATGAACTTCCCGTAGCCATTGAAATAATAGCGGCAATAATAACCGAGGCGGGAAGAAAAATTGCAGGACTTAATACTTGAAGGCCATAATATACCATTGCGGGAATTACACCGCTTACCAACCAAGTACCCGCCAGCGCACCAACCAGTAAAAGGATTATTATTGGAACTAATATACTTTTAAGGTTCTCCCATACTTCAGCTAACATTACCCCAAGGGAAACTTTATTAAAAAAACCCACTATAGCAGCAACCAACCCACCTAGTAAGAGTATTAACTGATTGGAGTATTCCCCAAACCATTCCCCATCCTTAAAAAATATATTGTAGGCCAACAAACACATTAAAATAACTACGGGAATAAGGGCTTCCCAAATATTGAGCTCCTTATTTTCCTGTATATGCTGGTCTTTAATATTCATTTCGGAGAGGTTGTCTTTTTCGTGCATCTTTATTCCCGTAATTTCGATTGTAATGTTACGATTTTGAAAAAACCTACGCAAATTAAAAAGGGGAACAGATTAACTGTTCCCCTTTAAAATATCAATTCTTGAAGATGGTTATTTCAAAATTCCAACCTGCACCATACATTCGCGCATCATTGTATAAGTACGTGCAATGTCGTTATCCAAACCAATACTAAAACGTATTAATCCATCGCTAAGGCCCATTTCTTTTTGCTCTTCCTCCGGAATTTCAGATGAAGTAGAAGAACCCGGGGCACTGAACAAGGTTTTATAAAATCCAAGGCTCACTGCCAAATAACCCAAGTTTCTTTCCTGCATTAATTCCATCAATTCATTTGCTTTGTCAATTCCACCCACATCCAAGGTCAGCATTCCGCCAAAGCCGTATTCTGGATTCATCATTTCTTTGAAAAGCTCGTGGCCTGAATGCGATTTCAATCCTGGATAAACCGTCTTTAACCCATCGGCCTCAAATTTTTCAGCTAAATAAAGCGCATTTTCACTGTGTTGTTTTATTCGAATGTGAAGGGTTCGCAAGTTTTTCAAAATAGAAGCTGCGCGAAGACTGTCCATAGCGGGACCAAGAAGCATATTTGCGCCGTCATTCACATTTCTAAGGCTGTCTATAAATTCCTGTGTGCCACAAGTTACACCACCCATAGTGTCGCTGCTACCGTTTATAAATTTTGTTAAACTGTGCAAAACAAGATCTGCACCCAATTTGGCGGGCGAGATACTTAAAGGAGAAAAAGTGTTATCTACCAACAATTGAAGCCCGTGCTTTTTAGCGATTTTAGACAAGGCCTCAATATCTGCAATTTCCAAAAGGGGATTGCTTACGGTTTCGCAATAAAGAATTTTTGTGTTTTTGGTTATTGCAGCCTCAACGGCTTCCAATTTTGTAATGTCAACAAAAGAAGTTTCAATATTTAACTGGGGCGCAA
This sequence comes from uncultured Aequorivita sp., assembly GCA_963974165.1. Taxonomy (GTDB): domain Bacteria; phylum Bacteroidota; class Bacteroidia; order Flavobacteriales; family Flavobacteriaceae; genus Aequorivita. Next base: position 2,536 of record CAXBDO010000171.1, on the reverse strand, counting down.
AGTTTTTTAGGAAGGCATAAGTGCCCCCGTAAATTGTCCGGCTAGATACTACGTGGTCGCCCGCTTTGCAAATTTGCAAAATGGTTGGAGTTATGGCGCCCATCCCACTTGCGGCAACATTTGCAGTTTCGGTTCCTTCCATTGCAGCCAAGGCTTGCCCCAAATAAAGGTTTGATGGGGTAGAGTGGCGGGAATACAGATAACAGCCTTCGGCATTCCCTTCAAAGGTGTCGAACATTGTTTTTGCTGAAAGAAATGTATAGGTTGAAGAGTCTGAGATGGACGGGTTAACGCCTCCAAATTCACCGAAATACTGTAAATCCTGAATTTTATCTGCCGGTTTAAAAGCCATAAGTGTGTTTTTTAGGTTGTGCGGCAAAATTGCGAAAAATTAAAGGAGTGGTCAAATTATAAATGAATTCCTTTTTAAAGATTCCTTATTTATAATAGCGAAAACTTTATTGATTATAACTTTTAGTATCTAAGCTTTAACTATTAAATTTGCACTTCATTTTAAAAGAAACACTTTATGAGCAAATATGATGTAGCAGTAATAGGATCAGGTCCTGGAGGGTACGTTGCGGCAATACGTTGCGCACAATTGGGAATGAAAACCGCTATCGTTGAAAAATATGATGTTTTGGGCGGTACCTGCCTAAATGTAGGTTGTATTCCTAGCAAGGCCTTATTAGATTCTTCCCATCATTACGAAGATGCCATAAAGCATTTTGAGGAGCATGGAATTGAAATTCCTGGCGATATTAAAGTGAATTTCAAAAAAATGGTAGAACGTAAAGCTTCGGTAGTAGATCAAACTACAAAGGGTATTGCGTTTTTGATGGATAAAAATAAAATTGATGTTTACAACGGTATGGGTGCATTTAAGGATGCTACACATATTGAAATAAGCGGGGGCGAAAAAAATGAAACGATAGAGGCAAAGCATACTATTATTGCAACCGGCAGTAAACCAGCCTCGCTTCCATTTATAAAATTAGACAAGGATCGCGTAATTACTTCAACTGAAGCATTGAGCTTAAAGGAAATTCCAAAACACCTTATCGTTATCGGCGGGGGAGTTATAGGTTTGGAACTTGGCCAAGTTTATCGTCGTTTGGGTTCTGAGGTTTCTGTGGTTGAATTTATGGACCGCATTATACCCACGATGGATTCTGCACAGAGCAAGGAATTAATGAAAGCTATGAAAAAGCAGGGCGTTAAATTCCATCTTTCGCATAAAGTATCAGCCGTATCCAAAAAAGGGAAAGAAGTAACAGTTACCGCTACCGATAAAAATGATAAGGAAGTTACATTTAGTGGAGATTACTGCTTGGTTTCGGTAGGAAGAAAACCATATACCGATGGTCTTAAAGCCGAAAACGCCGGCGTAAAAATAACCGAGCGTGGAATGATTGATGTAAATGACCACCTTCAAACCAATATAAAAAATATTTACGCTATTGGCGATGTGGTACGTGGCGCAATGCTTGCCCATAAAGCTTCGGAAGAAGGTACAATGGTGGCCGAAATTATTGCCGGACAGAAACCACATATTGATTATAATTTAATTCCGGGTGTAGTTTATACTTGGCCGGAAGTTGCTTCTGTTGGAAAAACAGAAGAGCAATTAAAGGAAGCTAAAGTAGAATATAAAAGCGGTCAGTTCCCGATGCGTGCCTTGGGAAGAAGCCGTGCAAGTGGCGATACGGATGGATTTGTGAAAATTCTTTCAGATAAGGAAACCGATGAAGTTTTGGGCGTACATATGGTGGGTGCAAGAGTTGCCGATTTAATTGCGGAAGCAGTTGTTGCAATGGAATTCCGCGCAAGCGCAGAGGATATTGCCAGAATGAGCCATGCGCACCCTACATATGCAGAAGCAGTTAAAGAGGCCGCACTTGCTGCAACTGAGGACAGAGCATTACATATTTAGTTGGTTATTAACACAATGGAATAAAGAAAGCCGATACTTTTCGTATCGGCTTTTTTCTATTTATTTATATAGATTTTTAAAAATCTAAAACGGTGAACATAAATTCTCTGTCTACTAAACTCTTCGGATTAGTCCCTGTATCATTAGATCCGATTATAACATTGAAACCAGTGTTACTTTGGCTTTCGTAATAAATATTTATACTATCATCTACTACGCCTGTACAATTATTACAATTTAATGTACTAAGTTGAATAGTATAGTTAGCTGAGGGCCTAGCTGTTGTAAATAAAACTTTATAATTTCCAACACTAGTTCTAGTGACTGTAGCTCCGCTTATTTTTATGGCAGTGCCAGCAGAATTTACTTTTCCAATAGCAACTGTATAAATTCCTCTTGGTGTGTTGCTCAAAACTCCAGTAGCATCGCTATACACGGCTCCACCGCTATTTAATGTTGTGATTTTAGTAGTTCCGGTAACATTTAAAGTTGAATTTAAATTTGTTGCACCTGTAACCGTGAGTGTAGAATTTAAAGTAGATGCACTAGTTACGCTCAAAGTTCCATTTAACACGGAATTATTATTGACTCTTAATGTACCGG
>CAXBDO010000170.1:0-5672 GCA_963974165.1 uncultured Aequorivita sp. | reverse complement strand
ATTTGTACGCGCCTATGGTTGAAAGCCTTCGTGCTGTATTTCGGGAGTCTTCAGGACTGTATCGTTTTTCTTCTTCCAAAGTAATAAACGGATCGAGATATTTCGGCTTAAAGTGGGAAGCGCTATTGATGTAGTACCTACCATTAAACTCGGTTACATCGGTTACGGTTGTATCTTGCGCATCGTAATTGGCATAGACATTAATTTTTGAAACTTTATACGGAACGATTGCTTTTTGGGGCACATCCTTTTTAAGGCGGAGGAATAGATCGAATCGCTTTTTGTTGTATTGGTTTGTATCTGCCTCAAAAATTAAGAAGCCGGAATTAAAATTATAATATCCTTGTTGTTTTAAATCTAGGTCTATGCGCTCCCGCTCCAATTTTAAACTGGATAGATCGAAACGCATTCCAGTTTTTAATTTTGAATTGGCAACACTATGCTGTATTCTGGGATAAATTGGTTGTGGCAGGGAATCTACCTGATAACTGGCAATTGTATAAGGCGTTGGGGCCTTTACGGTATAGATTGCCGAGGCTTCCTTTTCCTTTTCTTTAAATTCTGAACTTACTTCACTATAGAAAAATCCTCTGTTCTCCATTCTATTCAACAAGATTTCCTCAACCTCATAAGGCGTAACATCACTTTGGTACACTGGTTTCTCTCCAATCTTTTTAAAGAAAAATCGATTGATAAAACCTGGATTCTCTTGTTGCATTTTATAATAAAAATGAAGGCCAGGCCGCATTCCCAATATTTTTTTATTAGGCTGGGGGCGCAGGGCTTCTTCCAATACTGCCTCAAGATTAGCTTGGTTTTTTATGACGGAATCTGCCAATATTTCTACTGTTGCACCCGTATATAACCGCTCCCCTTCCGGAATAAACTTTTTAACTGCACAGGACTGCAAAACGAATAATATCGCTGTAAAAAGAAGTAGTATTTTAGGGTTTATAATCAAAGTTTTATCGTTCATTTCTGAATTAAACAATTACTCAGTTTTCTTTATTTCTTCTTTCTCAATTTGGTCTGCCTCCTTTTTGGCTTTTTCTTCGGCAGCTTTTTTTTCAGCGGCCTCCCTTTTAGTTTCACTTCTAAGTAAAGCCTGCCACAATTCATCAAATTTGTTGAATTCCTGCGTAAAAATTAAGGCAATACCGCTAACAATTGTTTGCCCATCTACTATATTTTCAAATTGGTTTTGGCGGAAGCCTTTCAACCTATATCGGCCATTTTCAGTAAGAATATATTCAAGACTCACATCGCCAATTAAAGGTACAGATTCGTTACTGGCACTACTGCCCTGTATATCTACTTCGCTGCCAACCCGTACAATTAGCCTGTCATTAAATAGCTTTTTCTGTGCGGCTATATCTAACTGGGTGCGTTCCTGGGCAGTTTCACCTTGATAATCTGTATAACTATCCAATCCGAAATCCAGCTGCACTCCCGAATTTCCTAAAAGCTTATCTGAAAAAACATTTAATTGGTCTGAAACGGCATCGTTAAGATTATCGCGGGCCACGGTAGCTAAACCGCCACGGCTTCCATCGCTGCCAGGTTCGGGATAAAAGCGGCCCAAAACTAAGAGTGAAAAAACCTGTCTATTTAATTCGTCCTGTTGTGTATTAAGCTGTTGTAACCTTCCATATACCTGCCCACCAATTGCACCCTGCTCCTCTTCCGGCATTTTTATGTCAAAACTAATTTCGGGTTGCATAAGTTGGCCGTCAATATTTAAATACACATTAAATGGCAAAACCTGTTTGTATTTATTTTTTACCGAAGGGTCTGCCCCAGATGTAATTGGCGCCATTAAGGGCGAAGCCGAAGCCTTTACGTTATAGATAGCCTTTACGTCCAACTTCGCATCGAATGGATCTCCAGACCAAGAAACCCTACTATCAGGTGAAAGTTCGAACCTTCTGTTAACCAAATTGTATAGATTCATTTCATAATGTCCCCCAGCAATTTCATATACTCCGCTTAAGGTCATCCTGCCGTTGGGATTCATATTAAAGTCGAATTCCCCATTACCAAAGACCTCAAAATTATCGCCAGTTTCTTGGTCTATAATAATCGTTACCCTGGCCGATCTCCCTATCTTAAAAAATGCATCAACATCTAGCCCCGTAAAAGTTGAAGATTTTTCAGCATTTTTGGTTAATATAGCATCAGGATTTTCACGGTTTACAAAAATTACCACTCCGTCCCGCTCTTCAATTGACACACTGGAAGATGGAAGAATATAGGTAATATCAGTATCATCATTTACTGTTAATTGCGCATTTAACTTCGGAATTTGCAAATCGCCCGTTAATTGGGCATCGGCATCAAAAGACGCCTTGCCATACACGAAATCATTATCATCTTCGGTGGCGTTAAGTATTTGAAAATTGTTTGCTTTTAAATCTAAATTGAAAGTAGGGTTTATAAAACTTTCGGTGCCAATATTACCTGTCATCACCAGCTTATTCTGGTTTTCATCAAGCACCGTAAAGCCTTTCATATACAAACCTTTATTATCTATTTGCAAAACTTCATTGGCCAAGGTAAAAGGTGCATTCAATTTTGTAACCGTAAAATCTGCATTTTTAAAATTTAAACTTCCCTCATATTTGGGAGCTACTGTAGTTCCCGTAACATTGAATTTGCCTGAAAAGCTACCATCGGCATTCTTTATTTCGCCCAAGGAAAAACCTTCCATCGCCCGCATCTTGAATTCGTTGATGTTTAGATCTAAATTCAGTTTTGCATCTGTTGGGGTTGCAATATAATCGCCAGTAAGATTTAGGTCTACTTCGCCTTCCTTGATTGTCAAATCGAAATCATAACTGTTACCGCCTTTAGATGCTGCATCTACCGTCAACCTTCCTAAATCTACATTCAATAGGTTGAGGTTTTCAATAGCCAAATCTGCCAAAAGACCAGCATTCCCGAAAGGTTCCACAATTACCAGGTTGCCATTTAAACCTCCTTTTGCCAATTCTTCGGAAGGATTTAAATAGTTTAAAATTTCACTTAGTTTGAAATTTTCAAAACGAATTGCAGCGTGTTGCTGTGGAACCCCCTGTATATTATGGGTAAGTTCAACAACTTCATTGTCTTTACTGAAACGAAAATTGTTGAACTCTAAACTAGTATTGGTTATAATAACTTCGTTATTTTCAGGTGTTTCCCAAAGATTTCTATCTAAAATTAAATCCTTCGGTAAAATATGGAAACGGAGTTTTTCGGAAGTTCCGGTTATCTGCGACTGTATATTAATTAAAGTACTGTCCTTATAAAGTGAATTAAAATTTAAACTTAATTCGCCGCCCTGTTGGTTGCCTGTAATTTTTGTTTTCGGGATAGCTAGTGGCCCACCTTTTATGCTATTGAACCCAAGATCGAAAATGAATTTTTCCTTATCGGTATCCATAGTAAAAGCCAAGCTATCCAATTCATTGCCGCCATAATTTATATGTGGAGCTGTAATTGCTGCTTTTAATTTTCGGGCTGTTTCATCGAAGGCTACATCAATTTTAATAGTGTCCAATTCTTTTACGTTCACCAAAAAAACTTCGTTTAATACCGGCGATTGTACTATCTGCCCCTTAATATCCAACTTTACCGGATTCTTAAGAGTATCTGCAAAAGCAGTATTTTTTGAAAAATAACTTGAAATATGCCGCTGTACCGAATTGCTGAAAGTAGTAGGGTCTGTATTACTTTCCAGACTGAGTTTTATTATTTTGTTATCTAACCAAATTGAAGTAGTATCGCTTCGAACGTGCGCGGTAGCCAAAAAATCGCCCAATAGATAGGTTCTGTCATCGTAAACCACTACCCCATCACCAATGGTAGAAATTACATCAAAACCGTCTTTTCCACCTTCAAAATCGGCATCCAGCTTAAAGGCTGTACGCACATCGCGATTCATAAACCCAAGCGATTCCAGATTGGCACCTATAAGGTTTAAATGGGCACTTGCTTTGGGCGAAACAGAATCTAAAACCACGTCGGCATTCAAGGTGAGGTTAATGTTTTCGTCCTTATAATTTGAAACAACTTCCCCTTTACCATTTTTAATATTTCCGCTAATTGCCAAATCTTTTATGGCATAGTTATTTAACTGAAATTTGGAAACAGTAGCGTCTAAAGTTGCGTCGAGGGTATTGATATTATTGCCCGAACCATTTGTTTCTAAGCTTAAGCTAATGGCGCCCAATTGCTCATTTTGAAGCAGTTCGTTCAGTTTATAATCCTTAATTTCAAGATTGGCGTTAAACGCAATTTGCGAATCATTCCTAAAATGGCCATTAATTGTGGCAATACCCTGTGAAGTTGTAATATTTGTTTTGGTATAAATGTCTTCTAAATTTCCTTTTGCATTTCCCCTTATTGAAATTTCATTTGGCAAGCGAATGCCGAAATCTTTTTCATTTACAAATTGAAGCAAATCGCTTCTGTTGGTTTGGGCCGAAAATCGAGGGATATTAAATTTTAATTGTTGTGGTTTAGTTGCATTTTGAATTATTCCATTGGCGGCTATACGGGTAGTTTTTCCCCAGCGAACATTTAAATCCGGAATTTTAATTTCAGAAAGATAACCTTCAGCTTCTACATTTCCTGAAAGATATTTTTTGCTAAGGGTTTTTAAATATGGATTCTTTTTAAGCGCAGGTTGAATTTTAAAAATCTCATTTAAATCTAATTGAAATGATGGAAAATCCAGTTCAATTTTAGATTTGTCGGGCATTTCAATCAAGCCTGCCAAAGATTCATAATCTAACCTGAAGCTTCCATTTAAGTTATTGTCGTTAAGTGCCAACGCAATATTATTTACCGCTAAAAAAGTGTCGGTAGCTTCAAATTTAAGAGTAAGTTCATTTAAATTAAAACCTGAAGCTTCAGTAAAAGTTAAGGTTTCTAAATTTAATTTGGCTTTTTTATCTTTCAATAAAATATTGTTTGCCTTTAAGGTAAGGTTGTTTAAGGCAATGGCATTAGGGTTAAAAACATTGCGCTTTACTTCATTTTTGCCAACAAAATAGTTAATGTTGCTTTTTTCCAAATCTACATTGGCAATTGCAATTTTATAATCGGGCCATTCAAATTTTTGGATGTCCTCCTTTACATCTTCCTTAATTTCCTCAACTTTTTGAACAATGCCATTATTTTCAGTGTCAGTCTTAATCGTGATTATGGAATTTTTTAATCTGAAATCGCCTATTTCAACTTCGTTATGCGCCAAATCGGCTTTAGGAAGCTCTAGGAATAAATTAGAAATTTCCAGATTGGCGGCAATCCTGTCGCCATACGATTGATAATCTACAAATACGTTATTGAGGGTTAGTTCGTCAAAAACTAAAAATGGCAAAGGTGGAGCTTCGGAACTTGGTGGTGGTACAGGCGATTGGATATATTTTATTTGTGCGTTGGAAACTACAGCATGGGAAGCATGGAATTCCATCTTTTCCAAATCCGTTTTCTTCATAAGCAAACCTAAGGAGCCTACTTTATATTGGCTATCTATTCCTAATACCGCATCGTCAAATACAATATTGAAATTTTTAAGGCTTATTTCCCCCAATACAATTTCCATTGGGGCAGCAGTGCTATCGGTAACTGTTGCGCTTTGTTGCGTTGCGAGGGCATCGATTAAAAATTGAAAATTGTAACCTGAAATG
>CAXBDO010000169.1:0-5672 GCA_963974165.1 uncultured Aequorivita sp. | reverse complement strand
TATCAAAATAAACTTTCTTCATTGGGCAATAGGTTTTCTTCAAAATAGCATTTTAAGCTATTTTCATTAGACGATTAGGGCAAATTCGGCCCTGGATTCAGTTCGCAAAAATACATATTAAAACAGTTTTGCGGGCATTTCAGTTAAAAAGAAATGTGTTACTTTGTGGCTGTAGATTTTTTACCATTTATAAAAGAATTCATTTTTTAAAGATCGGTGAATATCAACCACGAATTCTTTTATAATAACGCTTTGGTGCAATTTAAACGTAAAGATCTTTGTGTATTCGTGGTCCTAAAATTATATATATGAATAAATTTTATATCCTTCTTTTTTTCGTCTTCACTTTCATGCAAAGTTGTGATGATGGCGATATTATAATAACCACATTCAATTTTGACGATGCCGAGCTTCAAAGGTGCGGCACTTCGGGCAATTATGTATTTTATAAGATAAATACCGAAGCTTTAGAAAGCCTATCCTTAAAATTAGGGGTTACGGATAGTCTTTATAGAAGTGAAGGACTGAAGGAATATATATTGAATGGGACCAGTAATTTTGCTAATTATCGTACCTATGATGGCACATTGGGAAGTTCATATTTTTGTAGCAGCATTCCGCCTACTTCGCCGAAAGTTACGGTAGATTATTTTGCTGCTTCCGGAACGGCCAATTTCACGACAATTTTTGTATATGATGACAATGATGGCGTGGATTCAGATCTTGAATTTGATGGCGATACCGATGGTGATGGCATTCTCGATATTTATGATGAGGATGATGATGGGGATAATGTTCCAACCGCACTAGAGATACAGAACAATGATGGGGATAATGATCCATTTACGGACCCATTGGATACGGACGGCGATGGAATTCCAGATTTTTTAGACGCAGACGATGACAACGACGGTGTATTAACACGTAACGAAGACAAGAATATGGATCTGAATCCTAGAAACGATGTTACAGATCCTAATGTAGGCGCAGATTATTTGAATCCTGCAATTGCCGATACCTATATTGTAAATGAATATGCATTGCATGAATATACAATTACAAAAGAAGTAAAAATTGTTTTAAACAATTTGGTACTCGTTAGCGGTGAGGAGGAAATTACTGTTGAAACATTGAATATGGGAACGCTAGAAAATGTTGAAACACTTCAGAAAACGCATAATCCACCTTTTGAATAACATTTTATAATCGGTATTGTTCAAAAAAATGATGGGCTAACCCTATCTAAGCATTTTGAAAAATATATACTTCCGTAGCGCCACGCCCGTACTTTTGGTAATCGGCATCGTAAAATTTTAGATTTTCATAGCGGTTAAATAGGTATTCCAGTTCTGTGCGAAGCACTCCTTCCCCAACCCCGTGTATAAATACAACTTTTGGAATACGCTTTGAAATTGCAAAATCCAATTGTCTTTTAGCCGTATCCAATTGAATGGTGAGCATTTCATAATTGTTAAGTCCGCCTGTTTTTGGCACCAATTGATTAATGTGCAAATCTACTTCCATCGGCGGAATGCTGCGCTCTTTTGGTTTTACACGTTTGGTTTTCCCTGGTTTTTTGCTTTCTTTTTCAGACATTATAGATGAAACGTCCATTTGCGCTAGCTCCCGCTTGGAAAGGGAGCCATCAATTACAATCAATTCATTTTTTTGAAAATCCAGTTCAAATCCATCTGAAGTGATAATTGTAATTTCATTGCCTTTAACGGCAGTTATGACCCCAGAAATAGCATCATCCAAAACAGAAACTTTATCGCTTACTTTCATAAAAATTTCATATTATTATCGGTAAAAACTTATAGTTATTGGGCCATCTAAATGCCTATCTTCGAAAATATTACGTATTTTTGGGTAATATATTCATTATATAATATATTCTTTTTAAATTTAGCCGTAAAAATATGAAAAACCTACTACTTTTTTCTACATTACTCTTAGCAACTTCCAGCATTTTCGCACAACTAACCGTTAAACCCACTGCCACGAATGCAGATTCTTTCGTGTATGTTAATAATCAGGTGCTCTATGTTAAGAACGGAATAGACCTAACGAGAAATATAAGTTTGGCCAACGGTACTACCGATAGTAAGGAAGCCAGTATTTATTTGCGTAACAATGGCCAATTAATACAGGGCAACGATACGGCCAATTCAGGCGATGGACAACTCTCCGTACAACAAAACACTCCAGAAACAAATGCTTGGGCATATTATTACTGGTGTTCGCCGATTGGCGATCCTGGAGTAATCGGAGTTCCCAATCCTGTTGGTAACCAGAATTTTGGAGTTAGGCAGTTTTATGAGGCTCTGCCAACGTTAAGCCAAACAGCTGCGAGAAAAGTTTCAACTACCAGTAGCCTCAACGGATTTACAAATCCGTTAACCATCTCTACCCGATGGTTATATACATTTTTATTTCCTGGAACGGAGAGAGAGGGTAATTATCAAGCAATGGGGACTGGAGCGAATGCCCCAGCAGGTTTTGGCTTTACTATGAAAGGTGTGGGTTTAAACGCTCCGGGTGGAAATCAAGTATATGAGTTTAGAGGTAGACCAAACAATGGTACTTTTTCAATAAGGGTGTTGTCGCCACAAACTACAGTTGGCAACCCCGACCCAGAAGCCCAAATGACCTTTACTGGCAATCCATACCCATCGGCATTAGACTTAAACAGGCTATTTTACGATAGCGGAAATGAAGAATTAGGCGCTATTTGGTATTACGATGAAGACCGAACCGTAGCATCACATTACTACTCTCAAAAACCGTTTGGCTACGGTGTGTGGGTGCCTGAGGGAAGAGATTTAGATTTAAATTATCATGATAATAACCCCCAAGGTTTATATACCGCAGCGCCATTTAGTATTTATAATGCAAACGGAGGAAGTACCCCCACTGACAGTTTAGGAGGTGCAAATCAGCACAAAAGATATGCTCCTATTGGGCAGGGTCTAATGTTCGTAGGTAAGAATGATTTTGGCCCGACGTCAGATAGCATTGTAAAAATTAAAAATTCTCACCGTATCTATATCAAGGAAGATACCCCTGGATCTGTTTTTCAAAGACCTGAAGCTGACACAGCTTTTGAATTGGAGGAGAATAACATTCCAGAAAATTCACATTTTGCGACAATAGCAGACACTTCCAGAGTTGATACACGTACGCCTATGATGCGTATTTATACGATTTTTAATGAAGCTGTTACTAGAGATATGGTTCTAGCCTTTTTTGAAGATGCTACCGATGGTTATGATCGAGGAATGGACGGCTTAAGCGCCCAAGACCTTAAAACTGATGCCTACTTTCCTATTGGCGACGACAACAGAAGGTTACCTTACGTAATTAATGGAATTAGATTTCATATAGATAAAAAAGTACCCATTGCCTTTAAATTACGCTATCAAACTAAGTTTGATGTAAAGGTTGTACAGGAAATAAAGAAGCCTTATACAAACGCATATATATATGATAGTGTAGAGAATACATATAGTCAAATAACGCGTGGCCAGAGTGCAACATTCAATCTTCCTGCCGGTACTTACAATAATAGATTTTTTATTGTATTTCATAATCGTTTCAGAAAAGGCGACCTTCCAGAAACAAAACAAGAAGCTGAGCGCGAAATCACTAACAATGTAACATTTTTCCAAAATAACAGCGTTCAACAATTAGAAGTTAAAAACCCTGAAGGATACGTAATTAAAGCAGCCTCTGTTTATGATATGGCCGGAAAACTTGTAATCTCAGAGAAAAATTTAGGAGATAAAACAAATTACAGTTTTTACACAGGTAATTTAAGTAGTGGCGTTTATTTGGTGAAATTGATTACTGCAGAAGATGTAATAATCGATTATAAAGCAATAGTCCACAATCGATAGAAAAGTAAAATCTTACAGAAAAAAACGGCCCCGAAATTCGGGGCCGTTTTTGTATTATATTGAATCCTACAGTAAATTAATTTGAAGGACCTACGATTTTCTAAATACTACTCAAATTCTTTTAGAGTATTAATGATAATTGAAACGCAATCCATCAATTGCTCCTCATTCATAACCAATGGCGGTGCAAAACGAATTATATTTCCATGTGTCGGTTTGGCCAACAATCCATTATCGCGCAGTTTAAGGCAGATATTCCAAGCGGTGTCGCTTTCCTCGCTATCGTTTATAACAATAGCATTCAATAATCCTTTACCGCGTACAAGCTTAGCAATGTTGCTAGTTTCAATATACTTATTCAGTTCGTTGCGGAAAATCTTCCCGAGTTTTTCGGCATTATCGGCAAGGTTTTCATCCTTAACCACCGTAAGGGCTGCGATAGCCACGGCAGCAGCAACAGGGTTCCCACCAAAAGTAGAACCGTGATTTCCCGGTTGTATTACTTCCATAATTTCATTATTCGCCAAAACTGCTGAAACTGGGTATGCTCCCCCGCTCAATGCCTTCCCTAAAATTAAAAGATCGGGCTTTACATTTTCATGGTCTACCGCCAAAATTCTTCCTGTACGCGCTATTCCTGTTTGAACTTCATCTGCAATAAATAGAACATTATGCTTTTCGCACAGAGCTTTCGCCTTACTTAAATAACCTTCTGAAGGAACATACACCCCTGCCTCACCTTGAATTGGCTCTACCAAGAAACCGGCTATATTTTTATTGCTTTCCAGTTGTTTTTCAAGCTGTTCAAGATTGTCATAATCTATTTTGATAAAGCCTTTTGTGTAGGGACCAAAATTTTTGCGTGCCACTTCATCATTGCTGAATGATATAATGGTAGTAGTCCTTCCGTGAAAGTTATTGGCACAAACAATTATTTCGGCCTCATTTTCATCTATACCTTTCTTTTCATAGGCCCATTTTCTACAAATCTTCAAAGCCGTTTCAACCGCTTCAGCTCCCGTATTCATTGGAAGCATTTTATCAAAATTGAAAAATTCGCAAGCAAATTTTTCATACTTCCCAAGCATATCGTTATAAAATGCCCGTGAAGTAAGCGTAAGCGTTTTAGCCTGTTCATTCATAGCGTTCACTATTTTGGGGTGGCAGTGCCCTTGGTTTACTGCAGAATAGGCAGAAAGGAAATCGTAGTATTTTTTTCCATCAACATCCCAAACATTTACACCTTCTCCCCTATTTAATACCACGGGAAGTGGGTGGTAATTATGGGCTCCGTACTTATTTTCTAAATCGATGGCTTTCTGTGAAGCTGTTTGCTCTAAAACTGACATAAAATTGTATTAATTTTGTAGTAAAATTGATTTATTCCTGCTTAAGGGAGAGAAATCATCCTTAGTTTCGCAAAATTAACGATTAATATCGTTATAATTAGACCATAGCAAATATTTAATCAAATTTGAATTATTATCTGAACGTATTTTTTGTATATTAATACTTTCAGCCATTTTTTAAAATAGAAAAACTCCCCTTTTTACGAGTATGAATAATTACCCCCAATTAATAGAAGACCTTGGTATTGGTGTTTGGGAATACCATGTTCAGAACCAAACTATTAACTGTAATGAAAATTGGGCCTCGCTACTTGGGTATACCAAGGCCGAATTAGAACCTATAACAGCAAGCACTTGGAATGATCTTTTCCACCCAAAATACCTCGGTAATTCCGATCATTTGTTTAAAGCACTTTTAGACGGCGAA
>CAXBDO010000168.1:0-5716 GCA_963974165.1 uncultured Aequorivita sp. | reverse complement strand
ACTACAGCCCCCCATCTTCACTTTGGAATTTACAGAAATACGGGGGCCGTCAATCCTTTTCCGTATATAAAATTAACAACTATCCAAGAGGTGAAAGAAACTTCCAAAGTAATTAAGGGAACCATTTCAAAAAACAGGGCCGATTTGCGAAAAGGTCCAGCCGAAGTTTTCGAGCAATTGGCAAGTTTGAAAAAACAAGACACTGTGTTAGTGTTGGGCAAAAACCAAAATTGGTTTCACATTCAAACATCCGATAGTTTGAAGGGATTTGTAAACCAAACCTACCTTTCCGAACTTCCTTTGAATTAACTTTTATTTAGTTATTTAAAAAACACATAATAGTATCTTTAGAAATCAATTCTGAAAAAACTACTATGTCCATTTTCTCCAAAATTAAACAGACCCTTCAATTAATGAAGGATATCGATCTTGATGCCCTAAGCAAACTTTCAAAAAAAGTAGATCTTTCCGAAATAATGAAAACCGTGGGCCAGCTGGACGATAGGCAACTTGCCGGTTTAATGCGGATGTTGAAACACAAGGATGGAAAAAGGGGGCAGCATAAACTGCCGCCCATAGACGGCGATTTTTACGACATGGCTTTAAAGCTTACACCAGCGCAGCGCCAACTACAGATGAAGGTCCGCAATTTTATGGAGGATGAAATAAGGCCCATCGCCAATGAATACTGGAACAAGGCTGAATTCCCCTTTCAAATTATCCCGAAAATGGCAGAACTGAATATTTGTGGTCTAACCTATGATGGTTATGGCACCCCAAATGAAAACTATGTTATGGAAGGAATAGTAGCGATGGAGTTGGCACGGGTTGATGTTTCCATTTCCACATTTTTTGGGGTTCATAGCGGCTTGGCAATGGGCTCTATTTATATCTGTGGCAGCGAGGAACAGAAAGAGGAATGGCTTCCTAAAATGGCGAAAATGGAGCTTATTGGCGCCTTTGGGCTTACCGAACCGGAAGTGGGTTCAGCGGTTGCTGGCGGATTGGGCACAACCTGTAGGCAAGAAGGCGATGAATGGGTTTTAAACGGACAGAAAAAATGGATAGGCAACGCCACTTTTGCCGATGTAATTATTATTTGGGCGCGTGATGAAGCTTCCGATAAGGTGAAAGGTTTTTTGGTGCGTAAAGATAATCCGGGCTTTAAAGCCGAAAAGATGGAAAATAAAATGGCACTGCGTACCGTCCAAAATGCCATTATAACCTTAACCGATTGCCGTATTCCGGAAAGTGATAGGTTACAGAAGTGCGATTCATTTAAAGATACTGCGAAAGTATTGAGAATGACGCGTGCTGGCGTTGCATGGCAAGCCGTAGGTTGCGCACGTGGGGCTTACGAAGCAGCATTGAAGTACACTAAAAAACGCGAACAATTTGGAAAGCCTATTGCTTCGTTTCAATTGGTACAAAACCACTTGGTTGAAATGGTAGCCAATTTAACCGCAATGCAAACTATGTGTTTTCGCCTTTCGGAATTGCAGGATGAGGAATTGTTGACGGATGAGCACGCTTCTCTCGCAAAAGTTTTCTGCAGTATGCGCACCCGCGATGTAGTTAGCCAAGCGCGGGAAGTTATGGGCGGAAACGGCATACTGTTGGAATACGACGTTGCCCGCTTTGTAGCAGATGCCGAAGCAATTTACAGTTACGAAGGCACTAAAGAAATCAATTCTTTAATTGTTGGTAGGGCTATTACAGGCTATAGTGCATTTGTATAAACCCTCCGCCTTCGTCATCTCCCCATGAAAAAAGGGGAGGCACTGATCCCCTCATTTTTAAGGAGGGGTGTCCGCTTGCGGACGGGGTGGTTATGGGGCTGGATTCGGAATTTGGTTGTGAACCGCATCAATCTCCTTTAAAACTTCTTTTGAAAGTGAAATACTGATGCTTTCAATATTTTCTGAAAGTTGTTCCATAGAGGTAGCGCCAAAAATTGGAGCGGTAACAAATTTCTTTTGAAGAATAAAAGCCAACGCCATTTGCGCAAAACTTAGATTGTGTTTTTTAGCAATTTCATAATATTTTTCAGTTGCTTCATAAGCTTGTTTACTATTATAGCGAGTGTATTGCTTAAATTGGTTGATGCGCGAATTTGCATCTGCTTTTCCATCTAAATATTTCCCGGTAAGGGTGCCAAAACCTAAAGGCGAATAGGGCAAATACCCAATATTTTCACGCTGAAGAATTTCACTCAAACCAATTTCATCTTTGCGATTCACTAAATTATAAGGATTTTGAACTGTCGCTATTTTTAGCTTCCCTTTTCGCGCCTCTTCCATACAACGCATCACACCAAATGGAGTTTCATTTGAAAGACCTATGTAGCGTATTTTTCCTGATTTAACGAATTCTTCCAAATGGGTTAATACCTCTGCAAAATTATCTCGCCAAATTTCTTCTTCTTTATGCGTATAATCGCGCTGACCAAAATAATTTGTATTTCGCTCGGGCCAATGCAGTTGGTATAAATCTATATAATCTGTTTGCAGGCGTTTTAAACTTTTATTAATAGCCTCTTCCAAAGATTTTTTACTGAAATCTAACGGCTGCCGAATATGGTCCATGGAACGGCTTGGGCCTGCGATTTTTGAAGTTAAAACTAAATCTTGCCTGTTTTTTCTCTGAAATAGCCAGTTGCCAATGTAAGTTTCGGTCCTTCCTTGGGTATTCGGATTAGCCGGAATTGGATACATTTCGGCACAATCTATAAAATTGATTCCATTTTCAATAGCAAAATCGAGCTGTTCATGGGCTTCGGCTTCTGTATTTTGTTGGCCCCAAGTCATCGTGCCGAGACAGAGTTTGCTTATTTTTAGATTGGTGTTAGGGAGGGTTGTGTATTTCATACTATTTCCCGGGAAGCCGGGATTTTTTTAATGCTATGCTATTTTTTTATTTCGATTCATGAGATTCCCGCCTTTGCGGGAATTCGAGTTCAACCAAAAGCGGACAATGGTCGCTGTGCATAGCATCTGGCAAAATTACGGCACGTTTTAGATTATCTTTTAAAGGTTCCGAAACTAGATTATAATCAATGCGCCATCCTTTGTTGTTATTCCGTGCGTTTGCCCTATAGCTCCACCACGTGTAATTATCTGGCTCTTTATTGAAATGACGAAAACTGTCTATAAAGCCACTTTTCATAAACCCATCCAGCCATTCCCTTTCAACCGGTAAAAAACCTGAAACATTTTTATTGCGAACTGGATCGTGAATATCAATGGCTTCATGGCAAATATTGTAATCGCCGCAAATTACTAAATTGGGAATTTCTTGTTTCAACTTATCAATATATTTCTGAAAATCGGCCATAAAAGTGAACTTGTGTTCCAAACGGGCAAGGTTGGTACCGCTGGGCAAATAAAGGCTCATTACCGAAACTTCATCAAAATCTACACGTATATTTCGGCCCTCATAATCCATATATTCTATGCCGGTTCCGTATTCAACGTGGTTCGGTTTTATTTTAGACAAAATGGCCACACCACTATACCCTTTTTTTGTGGCGCTAAACCAGTAGTGATAAGGATAGCCTGCTTTTTCAATTTCATCAATTTCAACTTGGTCAAAATTAGCTTTTGTTTCCTGTATGCAGATAACATCTGGGTTTGCGGCCTGTAGCCAATCAAGAAAGCCTTTGCGCATTGCGGCGCGTATTCCCTTTACGTTGTATGAGATTATTTTCATATTAATCCCCCGCGAAGATGGGGGCCTCTTTTATGTTATTTGTTCTTTGTTGCCGCAAGATAAAAATCTAAAATTCGATAGCCAACTTGTTCAGTATTTCTTTAACGGTTTGTCTATTTTTGAGGAGTTTCCCGCCGGAGTTTATTCTGTGCGACGGCCGAAGGAAGCAACTACAAAATAAAAACCCAAGTGTTTAGTTTAATAGTTGATGAAGTTATACCTGTATCTATTCCTCTTTTTCTTTGTAGCCGTTGGTTACGCGCAGGATATTTCGTCAAATTATAAAGAAAAAAAAATTGTTATTAGGGACACGGTTGTTCTGGACAGCGCGGGCATTAACCCGAAACGATTTGTAATTCTAGATAAGGAAGGCAATTCGCCAAATCCTTTCAGCTATAGAATAGATTTCAAAAAGGGAATTATTATTTTTTCTGAAGAACTTCAGCAAGAAAAAGATTCGTTAACAGTTCAATATTTACAGTATCCCGAATTTTTAACGAAGGAATACTTCGCCCTGGATCCTAAAATTATAGTAGAGAATACGGGAAATATTGACAAACTGTATTCTTTGGATGAAAGCACAAATAAAAATGTTTTCACACCTTTTGAAGGCTTAAATACTTCCGGCAGTATAACACGCGGCATCACCATTGGAAACAATCAAAATGCTGTTGTAAATAGCGAACTGGATCTTCAAATTACGGGAAAACTGAGCGATAAAGTCTCCATTCGCGCTTCCATTCAAGACTCGAATATCCCCACGCAGGAAGGCGGATATTCGCAGAGTTTAAATGAATTCGACCAAATTTTTATTGAACTCTTTGGGGAAAATTGGAATATTCGCGCCGGCGATATCGACCTGCAAAATAACAATAGTTACTTCGGAAGGTTTACCAAAAAAGTGCAGGGAATTTCGCTAGGAGGAATCTTTAATAACGATGACGGTTCAAAAATATCGGCTTATGCTTCGGGAGCTTTAGTGCGCGGCGTTTTTTCAAAAAGTGAATTTATTGGGCAGGAAGGCAACCAAGGCCCTTACAAATTGATTGGCCCCAATGGCGAACTTTACATTTTGGTGGTTTCGGGAAGCGAACGGGTTTATGTGAATGGCTTGCTGTTGGAGCGCGGCGAAAACGAAGACTACGTAATAGATTACAACGCCGGCGAAATAAAATTCAATCCCACTTACCCAATTACCAGCAATATGCGGATTTCTGTTGAATATCAATACACAGATAGAAGCTATACGCGCTTTATAGGTTACGGCGGCGGAAATTATAGCAGCGAAAATCTGGATTTGGGCGTTTATGTTTATTCTGAAAACGATGCGAAAAACCAGCCGTTGCAACAAAACTTGTCTGAAGAGCAAGTTGCGATTTTACAAACCGCGGGCGACGATAGGGAATTAATGAGCGCTCCTTCTGCAGTGCCAGATACCTATTCGGAAAATAAGATTCTTTATAAAAAGGAATTTATAAATGGCGAAACGATTTTTGTTTTTTCCAGCAATCCGGACGATGAGCTGTTTAGTGTGCGTTTTTCTTTTGTTGGTGCCAACAACGGCAATTACGTAATAAGCGACACCAACGCCATTAGCCGAATTTTTGAATATGTTGCGCCTATAAATGGCATCCCGCAGGGAAATTATGCGCCGGTACTTAGGTTGAATGCACCAATAAAATTACAGGTTGGCGGCCTTAATGGAAGTTTTCATCCATCCGAAAAAACACGTGTAGATTTTGAAGTTGCGGGCAGTAAAAACGATCTTAACCTTTTTAGTGATATAGATGATAGCAATAATGACGGTTTTGCGGGAAGGTTGGCTGTAAAGCAGCGCGTTTTAACCACGGCCGATACTTTGAAAGTTGATGCCTTTGGCTCGTTGGACTTTGTGCAGAAAGATTTTAGGACCATAGAAAGATTGTACAACATAGAATTCAACAGAGATTGGAACCTTGTTAACCCAATGGGAAACCAGAGTTTTGCCATTTCTGGGGTTGAGGTTTCA
>CAXBDO010000167.1:0-5731 GCA_963974165.1 uncultured Aequorivita sp. | reverse complement strand
CACTTACACTTTCTGCCAGCGGCGGTTTACAGAATTTGGAACTCGATAAACTCTTTAACGCCAATTCCTTATTTGCCACTATTATAGGAGGTCTTACACAGCCTATTTTCAATAAAAGACAGATTAGAACCCAATATGAAGTGTCACAAGCACAGCAAGAACAGGCTTATTTGGATTTTAGATTGGCAATAATAACTGCAAGTAAAGAAGTCTCAGATGCATTATATAGCTATGAAGCTGCCACTGAAAAAATAGAGGTGAAACAAAAGGAATTTGAAGCTTATAACTTGGCAACCGGCTATTCCGAAGAACTTTTGGATAATGGTCTTGCCAATTATTTGGAAGTGCTGAATGCGCAGGAAAATGCGCTTAATTCCAGTCTTAATTTAATTAGTGCGAAAAACGCCCAACTGCAATCAATTGTTGATTTATACGAAGCGCTAGGCAGCGGTTGGAGATAATTTTTGTTATATTTTTTTTGTTGATTGTAAATCTGTCTTGGTAATCTTATCAAGGCAGATTTTTTTTAGCGCAGGTGAAATCCTTTGGCCGCCCACCAAGGGTGGATTTCAATTTGCAATCTGCCAGATTTTACCATGGGGTCCATATTTGCTAAACTATCCGCCATTTTTTGGGTAGGGACATTATAGATTGTAATTCCGCGAATATCGCCATCATCGCCGAAGGGGCCAGAAATATCTGCAAGACCTTCCTCATACATGCTGCCTAAATGTGCCAAATGCAAACTTTGAAGGCTGTCTGCCGCCTCTTTAGATTGCGATCTATTGGGACCCGTTTTTAAGAAGGCGATAAAATATTGCTGCATTAAAATAGTATCTCCAGTTTTTTCATCAACATAATCAAAAGTTTGAAAACCTTTTTCGGTCAGTTCCTCTTTTAGCTCAGCTATTGAAATCTTCACTTTCTCGGGGCAAGGTTCTGTGATGAATTTCTTTTCAATTTTAGTTTGACACCCATAAACCAAAATACTTGTAAATAAAAGGTAGAGAAATGTTTTCATAAATTAATAGTTAATTGGTTATTGCTCAATGCAACTGATTACTGCCACTTTTTAAATGGGGTTTTACTAAGGTTGGAATTATAATATTTTACATCGCCCGTAACCTCTTTTCCCAACCAATCGGGTTTTGTAAAAGGTTCGGTTTCCGAATTAAGTTCTACTTCGGCAATAATTAACCCTTCGTTCTCGCCCATAAAATCATCCACTTCAAAAGTATGATCGCCTACCGAAATCTCAAAACGGGTTTTTTCAATAATGCCTGGTTCGCAAAGGTGAATCAATTCTTCAGCTTCGGCCTGCGATATTTGTTTTTCCCATTCATATCTGGAAAGACCAGATTTATTCGATTTTCCTTTAATGGTAATAAACCCATCGTTTCCTTGAATGCGAACCCGCACGGTACGTTCAGGATGGGTATTTAAAAACCCTTGCACAACCCGGGTACGTTTGTGCGCCTCACTTTTAAAAGCTTCGGAAGTGACCAAAAACTTTCGTTCTATTTCTTGCATACTTCTTTTATATTGATTTGTTTGTTCGGGCGCAGTCGATAACACAAAAGAGAGCTTTCGATTGCGCCCTACTTGACATTTTATTTTCCTAAAATCTGTATTTTTTCTGAAGTAATAATTGTTTCAGAAAAACCTTCTTTCGCCAAAATCCGCATCGCTTCTGCAATGGTTTTATCATTTTATATTTCTTCGGAATTAAAAACCCGAAGGTTTTCATAAAAACTGAAGCTATCTTTTCACCCAAGCGGCTTTCATCCCTGTCGCCCACAATTAACGATGGCTGTAAAACATAAGTGATTTCGATGTTTTGCTGTAATACATCCCGCTGCATTTCGCCTTTTGTTTTGTTGTAGAAAATACTACTGTTCTCGTCTGCGGCCATTGCAGAAATCACAATAAAGGTTTCTATGCCATTCTTTTTTGCAAGTTTTGCGGCGACAACGGGAATGCCGTAATCAATTTTTTTATACGTTTCCTTATTTGGGGTTTTGGATTTGGTTGTGCCTATACAGCAAAAAACCACATCGGCTTTAAATGCTTCTGATTGGGCCTCCAATTGAAACATGTCGATTAAATGCTCCTCAATTTTTGGAGATTCAATTGCTGCCTTACTTCGTGAGAAAAGTTTAATTTTTTCACAGGAATCGTCATTGACCAACTTCTCCAATAAAATACTTCCCGTTAAGCCTGTAGCGCCAAGAATGATCGCGGTTTTCTTCATAAAATAAATATACCTTAAAATGTTGACTATTTTCAGTTGAAAATCACAAAGGTTTTTAAAGTCTGTAGGGTTCGGAGACCTTGAAAGATACTATTTTTACACCATGCTAACCGAACCTCAAATCCGCAAAATAATCCACGTAGATATGGATGCTTTTTATGCGTCTGTGGAGCAATTGGACAACCCGGAGCTGCGTGGAAAACCCTTGGCTGTGGGCGGAAGTTCTGCCCGGGGCGTGGTGGCGGCCGCAAGTTATGAGGCTAGAAAATATAGGGTGCGCAGTGCTATGAGCGGGGCAATGGCTAGAAAACTTTGTCCGGACCTAATTTTTGTAAAAACAAATTTTGATCGGTACAAAGAAGTATCGAAACAAATTCGAAAAATATTTTATGAATATACAGATTTAGTGGAACCACTATCCTTGGACGAAGCCTATCTGGACGTTACCGAAAACAAAAAAGGCAATCCTAGCGCCACGATGATTGCCAAGGAAATTAGGGAGAAAATCAAGGAGGTAACGGGTTTAAATGCTTCTGCCGGTATTTCAATCAATAAATTTGTGGCGAAAATTGCTAGCGACATCAATAAACCCAACGGACAAAAAACGCTTGTCCCAGAAGAGGTGGAACCATTCTTGGAAACCTTGGACGTAAAGAAATTTTACGGCGTAGGCAAAGTAACCAAAGAGAAAATGTACCGTTTGGGCATTTTTACGGGGAAGGATCTAAAAAGCAAATCGTTGGATTTTTTGGAAGATAACTTCGGAAAAAGCGGTGGTTTCTATTATAAGGTGGTGCGCGGAATACACAACAGTAAGGTAAAACCTTCACGCATTCAAAAATCGTTGGCGGCGGAACATACCTTTTCAGAAAATATTTCTTCGGAAATTTTTATGATGGAGCGCTTGGAAGAAATTGCCCTTGAAGTTGAAAACCGTTTGCAGCGAAGTAAAATTGCGGGAAAGACGGTGACCCTCAAAATAAAATACCGCGATTTTACCCTGCAAACTCGAAGTAAAACCCTTCCTATTTTTGTTGCTTCAAAAGAGCTGATTCTGGATGTGGTAAAAGAATTGCTATTTCAGGAAAAAATGAAGGAATCGGTACGCTTATTGGGCATTTCAATTTCAAATTTGAATAATGAAATTCCGAAGAAAAAAGTGGTTTTGGAGCAGTCAATCGACGTGCAATTAAAATTGGAATTTTAAATCCCAACCCAAACCATCCCAAAGGGAGGGGTACTCTGCCACTAGTTCTGTCCCGAACTTGTTTCGGAAGGTTGGTAAGGACAATGCACCATAAATTTTCTATATGCTAATAAGACTGTGTATCTTTAACTAATTAAAAACTCCAGATTATGAAGACCGTAGCTTTTTCCCTTTTTGCCCTTGCAGGTTTCACCTTTCTTTTTTCCTGTAAAAATGACGCTAAAAATAATCAAGATACCCAGACCGTTGTGGTGGATTCAATTACCGCTGAAACTGGACCAACTGCGATGTATGTTACCGCTGTTAGTGGGTTAACTCTGCGTGAGTTTCCAAATCTTCAAAGTGCGAAATTGGCAGTGATGCCTTTGGGCACCAAAGTGAAAATTATAAATTCGGAAGGCAGAAATACAATGAATGTGGGTGGAATTGATGGCGCCATGGATGAGGTAGAATACAACGATAAAAAGGGGTTTGCCTTTAATGGGTTTATGTCGAAGTTTTTTCCTCCCGGGGAAGATGCTTCTGCAAAAAATTATGCTTCGGAATTAAAAAAAGATTTCCCAAAAGTGGAATATGCTGAAGCAACCGGAGGTACTGTAAGCCGGCCTACTAAAACCGAAACCTTGATTTTACCTACCGATAAATGGCACGAAGCATTTTTTACCGCCCAGCAACTTTTTAATATTCCGAAGGAATTTGCTTTTCCGAATCCAAAAGGAGCCAATAGCGAGACCCAACAAAATGGCAATAAAAAGAAAACCGATTTTATTAGTGAGCTGCAAATTTCCCGGAACGACAACGAGCTGCAGATAATAACCTATAATTATAAAACTACTGGATTTGGTTATACCGTTACTATTTTAAAAGAAAGTAATGGTATGAAACTTGAAAAAGTAGAAATGGCAGATTAATTACTTAACCTGCGTTATTCTAAGTGTATTTACCATTCCTTTTTCAACTATGGGCATAGCGGCAAGATTTATAAGGTAATCGCCTTTGTGCACATAGCCTTTTTCAAAAGCTATTCTATTAACATCATCCACGGTTTCATCTGTACTTACATATTTATCGTAATGGAAGGCTTTTACTCCCCATAATAAGTTTAGTCTTGCAAGTATATTTTTGTTTGATGTAAATGCCAATATAAAAGCCGAAGGTCTCCAAGCCGAGATTTGAAAAGCCGTGTAACCACTGTTGGTTAAAGTACAAATAGCTTGCGCTTCAATTTCGTTGGCCATATGTGCTGCATGGTAGCAAATAGATTTTGTTACGTAACGATTGGTTTTAATCTGTGGTGGATCTTGAGGTACGCGGATTAATTCAGAATTTTCTACGCTTTTTAAAATCTTTGTCATTGTTTTAATTACGGCAACGGGATAATTTCCAACAGAAGTTTCACCAGAAAGCATTACGGCATCTGCGCCGTCCATTACAGAGTTTGCTACGTCATTTACTTCGGCACGGGTTGGGGTTAACGATGTAATCATCGTTTCCATCATTTGGGTAGCAATAATTACCGGAATACGTGCGCGTTTTGCGGTAAGCACCAATTCTTTTTGAATTAAGGGAACTTCCTCAGCCGGAACTTCTACTCCCAAATCGCCACGGGCTACCATTAGACCGTCGCAATATGCCACAATTTTATCTATATTTTCAACCGCTTCGGGTTTTTCGATTTTAGCAATGATTGGGATTTTAAATTCGGAATGCGCCTCGATTAACGCCTGCAATTCCTTTAAATCCTCTGCGTGACGCACAAAGGAAAGTGCCATCCAATCTACTTTTTGCTCGATGGCAAAAATAGCATCGGCCTTATCTTTTGCCGTTAGGGCAGGGAGGGAAATATTTGTGTTGGGCAGATTAACCCCTTTTTTGGAACGCAATGGGCCACCTTGGACAACCATTACTTTTACTTCATTTATTCTGTTGGTTTCCAAAATTTCGAAAATAAGTTTCCCATCGTCCAAAAGAACGCGTTCGCCTTTATTTACGTCTTTCGGGAAATTGTCGTAATTCATATAGACCCTTTTGCGGTCGCCCTCAAACTCTTCGCCCGTACAAAAATATAGTTCATCACCTGGCTGTACGATTACTTCCTCTTTCATCATCCCCACGCGCAATTTTGGACCTTGCAAATCGCCCAGAATAGCTACGTGTGTGTCTAACTCTTCAGATAGCTCGCGGATTGTTTTAATGCTCTCTTTTACGTTATCGTAATTTGCGTGCGAAAAATTGACCCTGAATACATCTACACCTTCTAGAATCATGTGTTT
>CAXBDO010000166.1:0-5781 GCA_963974165.1 uncultured Aequorivita sp. | reverse complement strand
CTCGCCAAACTTCTCCCAAATAAAGCGCTCTATATGTCCAGATTTTTCCCACTTTTCAATATGTGGTACTACTTCTTTTTGAAGAAAATCCTGAAAACTTTTTCTGAAAAATTCGTGCTCCTCTGTAAAATACATGTTATTCATACTGGTCTAAATACTATTATTTATAAGCCTTTTGGCGAATTAGAAAATTTACTCAACGGACAAATATAACTGAATTAGCTGTAACTTTCTTTCCGTCATTCCTTCAATTTTTTCCAACTCCTGAATACTGACTATTTTTTCGCGAAGCCTTCTGAATTCCCAGATTTTTTTGGCCATTTCAAACGAAACCCCGGGAATGGTAGAAATATCTGAAGCCGAAGCCGTGTTTACATTGATTTTGGAAATAGCTTTTGGCGACTTCACCGTAAAAAGATTTAAGGTTCGTTCCGCCACGGCGGCATCCAATCCATACACATTATACAACTGCAGGTCATGGGAAAAGCCGCCCATTTTTTCGCGGTATGAAATTATTCGTCTGCTCAGGGCTTCGCCAATCCCGCTTACTTGTTGCAACTGTTCTTCGGTAGCTTTATTGAGATCGATTTTTTGGGCAAAAGACTTTTCAGTAAAACCCTTTTCAGATTTGTAATTTTTAAAATCTGTTTTCGGTTTTGGATTGGTGACCCATTCGGGAAATTTAAAGAAAGGGCTCAATTCATTCAACAGTGAATCTGAAACACCCGTCACTCTTTTAAAGTCGACTGCAGAATTAATCCATTTGCCCTCTTTTCTATATTGAAGTAATCTATCAATTTCTTCGTTGGTCATCCTTAACGTGTAGCCTTTGTAATCTGTTATATAGTTTGGATTGAAGGGATATTTCTTTGGTTTTCTATTTTCTATTTCCGCAAAGCGAAGTGAATCCATTTCCTTTTGAAGCTCCACAATTTCAGCTGAGGAAGTATCTAAAATATCTTCTTCAGAAAAATTGACAAACCAAAACACGCACAATAAGGAAATGATAACCAGCAACAAAAGCAAAATCCCTCTCCGTTGCTGCTTATTGAACGTGAAGTGGGATTTTAATTTCATATAAATTAGGTTTTACATATGCTTCTGCAAATCTTCCAAACCTTCGTCTAGCGCGTCGTGTTTGGTTTTGATGGCCTTCATATATCTATTCAATTCCTTGCGAACCACTGGCGTTAACAACACAACCCCAATAATGTTTGGCACTACCATCGCAAAGATCATTGCATCAGAGAAGTTGATTACCGAACCGAGACTGATAACGGATCCAACCCATATAAAAATACAAAATAACAGCTTATAAACCAGCTCGGTTACTTTTCCTCTTCCGAATAAATAAACCCAACCCTGCATTCCGTAATACGACCAAGAAATCATAGTTGAAAATGCAAAGAGGATTACGGCAATGGTAAGTAGAATTGAAAAATGTGGAATAACACTGTCAAAAGCAGTTGCGGTTAGCTCAACCCCTTCCTTTACCTCTACTCCGTATTGAATAATATTGTTGTCAAAATTTGTAATAACGATTACCAAAGCTGTCATTGTACAAATTACAACTGTATCAATAAATGGTTCAAGCAAAGCTACAATCCCTTCAGAAGCTGGGTATTTTGTGCGAACTGCAGAGTGTGCAATTGCCGCTGACCCTACACCGGCCTCATTAGAAAATGCTCCACGGCGAATACCCTGAATCATTACCCCAACCAAACCACCGGCAATTCCCAATCCTGAAAATGCACCTTCAAAAATTAAGGCGAAAGCATCGCCTATGTGATTGTAATTTGCAACCAGAATAATAAGGGCGCCCAATACATATAATCCCGCCATAAACGGAACAATTTTTTCCGTAACCTTTGCAATACGTTTAATACCGCCAATAATTACAACCGCCACAACAACTGCCATTACAATACCAAACCAGATTGCAGCACTAGTTCCCTGTAAGTCGAAGAGTTGCACAAACTGTGCAGCGGCTTGGTTTGCCTGAAACATATTTCCACCGCCAAAAGAACCGCCAATAACAAAGATTGCAAAAAGCACTGCCAATACTTTTCCTAATCCGGCCATTCCTTTTTGTGCCAAACCTTTTTTAAGGTAATACATAGGTCCGCCATAAACGGTACCATCTGGACCAACATCACGGAATTTTACCCCAAGGGTACATTCGGCAAACTTAGATGCCATCCCCAAAAGGCCTGCAAGGACCATCCAGAAAGTTGCCCCAGGGCCACCAATGGAAAGGGCCACAGCAACTCCGGCAATATTTCCTAAACCTACTGTTGCAGATAAGGCGGCTGTCAAAGCCTGAAAGTGAGAAACCTCTCCATCTGCACTATCATCGCGTATGGTTTCAATTAAATTTTCCTGTTCATTTGCAGTAACATCGCCATATAGGGTGTCGGCGCCGTGTTTTTCGATGTCTTCATATTTTCCGCGAACCACTTTAATTGCAGTTGCGAAACCCGTGAAGTTTATTAATTTGAAATAAATGGTGAAATATGTTGCACCTCCAATCAATACAATCAAAACCCAGGGAATCTGAAAAGATTCCGAAAAGGGAATTTCATAAAAAATAAGATCTACAAACCAACCCGTATAGTCTTTAAAAGCCTGATCGACTCTTTCAGAGGTGGTGGTTTCTTGAGCAAATGTGATTATTGGAATTAAAAAACTAATTAGCGAAAGAAGATATTTCTTCATGGTGGATTTTTAAGATGAAACGCTTTTCTAAATAAAGCTAAGCAAGATGCTTAAAAAAAATTAAATTTCTAAAGAATGTTAATAAAATGTTGTCATTTAAGAAAAGTCCATCTGTATTGTAATCTGCATCAATTAGCAGTTAAATTCCTTTGAAAGGAATACAGTAAGTTTTATAAATATTTGAAATTCAGTTTTAAATGGAGAATTTTAGTTACCGTTATCTTATGGATATCTAGAAA
Source organism: uncultured Aequorivita sp. (assembly GCA_963974165.1). GTDB lineage: Bacteria > Bacteroidota > Bacteroidia > Flavobacteriales > Flavobacteriaceae > Aequorivita. Next base: position 2,827 of record CAXBDO010000166.1, on the reverse strand, counting down.
ATCTTATTTCTAAAGAGGTGTTTATTTCATAAAAAAATCCCACACCAATTGCGTTTGCAATTACATGTGGGATTCAATTTTTGAAAATCCTAAATTTTATACGTCTTCTTCTTCCTTACTGTCTTGATGGATCGAGGCATCCATTTTACTAATTTTAATGGCATTCAGATATTTTTTCAATTCCTTTTTCACTTGGGGCGATAAAAGTACCAACCCGATTATGTTGGGGAAGACCATTGCGAAAATCATAGCATCTGAAAACCCGATAACGGCTCCGAGGCTAGAAGAAGCGCCAACTACCAAAAAGACTAAAAATAGCACCTTATAAGTTGTATCAGAAACCTTTCCTTTTCCAAAAAGAAATTTCCAAGATTGCAGCCCGTAATAAGACCAAGAAATCATCGTAGAAATAGCAAATAAAATAACGGCTATTGTTAATACAATAGAAAAATGTGGAATTGCAGAATCAAATGCTACCGAAGTAAGATCAACCCCATTAATGGGTTCATTAGTTGCATTAAGCAATACATTGCTGGAAGCATCCAGATTTCCGTAAGTAAACAGATTATGCTTTGCATTGGTTATAACAATTACCACCGCAGTCATAGTACAAATTATAACTGTATCTACAAATGGCCCCAACAAGGCAGTTAAGCCTTCACTTGCCGGATAACGCGTTTTTACCGCAGAGTGTGCAATCGCTGCAGAACCAACCCCCGCTTCATTTGAAAAAGCGGCCCGTTGAAAACCAACAATCAGTACCCCTATAACACCTCCAAAAGCTGCATTGGGATTAATGGCACCTTCCCAAATTTCATTTGCTGCATATGGAATCATATCGTAATTGATTCCTAAAATTATCATTCCTGCCCCAACGTAAATAATTGCCATAAACGGCACTACTTTTTCGGTTACAGAACCAATTCTTTTTATTCCTCCAATAATTACAAGACCAACAATTGCAGCCATTACGAGCCCTACATAAAATCCGGCATTCGGACCATTCCAATCCATTAATTGGGTTAATTGTGCTGCCGCTTGATTTGATTGAAACATATTTCCTCCTCCAAACGATCCGCCAATACACATTATGGCAAAAAATATGGCAAGAACTTTTCCAAATCCGGCCATTCCCATTTTTTTAAGTCCGCTAGACAGGTAATACATGGGGCCACCGTATGTTTTTCCATCGGCATCTACTTCCCTGTACTTTACTCCCAAAGTACATTCAACGAATTTTGAGGCCATTCCTAAAATTCCTGCAACTATCATCCAAACGGTTGCTCCGGGTCCACCAAGGGCAATTGCAACTGCTACCCCCGCGATATTTCCCAAGCCTACTGTCGCCGATAAGGATGCCGTTAAAGCTTGAAAGTGGGTAACCTCGCCAGGCACGTCGCCGGTTAGTTGTACAGTATCTAAAATTTTGCCGTCCTTAACCTCAATTTCCTGGTCGGCCGGTACGTGATGATCTAAGGTATCATATTTGCCAGCGGCGGTTTTTATGGCAGTTTTTACATATCTTAAGTTTACCCCATTAAAATAAAAAGAGAAAAAGATGGCCCCCAATAACAATAGAATTATAACAATGGGCATATCCATTCCCGCAATTTTCACCGGATAAAATATTACATTAACTATTGGGGTAGTGTATTCAGCAAAGGCAGCATCTATTTTTTCGCCTAAACTTTTTTCTTCTTGTGCAAATGTTAAAAATGGAATTAAAAATGTAATTAATGTGAAAATTAATTTCTTCATGGGGGGATTTTAGGGTATTACGATGCTCGTAAAAAATATAGTTTTGGGCAAGATGCCTAAAAAATATCACAATTTCAAAAGATTACCGCTATAATTGTTAACGTTTCCTTAATGGATGGTCGTTATTCTGGGGGTTTTAGAATAAAAAGATTCCAAAAAGTTCAATGTATAAAACCCTAATTAGAAGCCAAGAAAAGGTAATTATAAATCGAAAACGGAAGTGCGTTTGGTATTCACCAAATCTTTCAATTTAAGTACAAATGCCATGGTTAGGTAAATGGCGAAACCTGCGCCAAGAGTTGCGAAGGAAACATATATAAAAAATAGCCTTACGCTCTTGGCACGCATCCCTAGCCTATCTGCCAATCGCGAGGACACATAAAATCCTCGTTTTTCGAGGTAATGCCGCAAAGAATAAACTGCTTGTAACATAGTTGCAAATTACATCATTTCAATTTAAAAATATTCCAATTTTTCTCAAAAATATAATTTCTTAAATGTCTGAAATTACAATCTTTTGTGGGCGCCAATAATTGAATTTCCTATAGCGCATTGCAAGCATCTATTTTTATCGCAGTACTCACTTTTTAATTGAAGCAGTGCTTGGCTGTGGTATGCGTTCTTTGAAATTTCCTTAATTGAGTTGAATTTTTTAACTATCGAATTTTCTTCGGCGGCAATTGTAGAAGCCAATAGCAAAATGTCTTCCGAGGCATCCCGGCCGTGCTGTCTTTCATAACAGAATTTAAGGGGAATAATAGTGTTGATTAAAAGAAGGTCCACGAAATTATGGGTTAAACGCTTTTCCCTTTTTTGTGATATAACACCGAAATTATAATGGTCCTGCCAATAGGCATTTGTGCCTATATTGAAGATTTCATAAAAATCCTTCAATTGTGAAGTTCGAATAAGTTGTGAAAACAATTGCTTTTTTTCAAAATAGAGCATAGTAAATTGGGCCAAACGTATGGTGGGGAAATTGGGCGGCCGCAGCCTAAAAAATTTGGGCTCAATAACATTATCGTTGTTCAGTTTAAACTTGTGTTTTAGGTAGGTATATTTTGATTTT
>CAXBDO010000165.1:0-5809 GCA_963974165.1 uncultured Aequorivita sp. | reverse complement strand
AAACGTATGTTGACAATCCTGGGCGTAAACTGAGCGCAAAATGGCGTTCTGCAATTGAAGGAGTATTGGATGCATATATTGGAAAAAATGTAAGCAATTTTACTTTTGAAGGGAAGCAGTATACGCCCCAAACATTTTTGGCTATGACCAAAATCCAACCTGAGGAGTATATTAATATTACAAGTTTTAGCCACGCGCCCTTCTACTCTAAATTTATTCTGAATATTCCAGACAACTGGAGCAATGGTAGTTTTTACAATGTACCCTTAGATGAAATGATGGCCACTATTGACAATGCCTTGGAAAATGGATTTACGGTTGAATTGGATTGCGATGTAAGCGAACGCAGCTTTTCTTCTAAGGAAGGTGTTGCCGTAATTCCGGCAGATGCGGAAGATAATGTGAAGGCATTACAGGGCATTTATCCGGAAAAGAAAGTTACCCAGGAATATCGGCAGGAAGAGTTTGAAAATTATAATACCACAGACGATCATTTAATGCATATTACCGGAATATTGCGTGACCAAAATGGCACCAAATATTATAAGGTTAAAAATAGTTGGGGCACCGATGAAAGCAGAATTGCCAATGGCGGTTATGTGTATTTTAGCGAAGCTTATATGCGCTTGAAGGCAATAAGCATTACTGTTCACGAAGATGCGATTCCAAAAAGTACTTCGAAAAAATTAAATCTGTAGCCCAACACTAAATTTGAATTTTTGTTGGCTCAAATTTTGATACCTTTGCTGCAATGAAAAAGCTATTACTTCTTCTTATTTTATTTCCGCTGATGGCTTCGGCCCAGTTGGATTTTGAATCAAACAAATTTAAACTGGACTTTGTTAAACTTCCCGAAATTGAGAGCTTAATTAGTACTTCGCCTTTTTCAAATTCAGAATTTTCGAGTAAAGGCTCCAACAAACTTCCATCCTTTAAATTGAATAAAAACAATTACCGCGAACCCGTAAGTATGTACGAGGCGATGGCGGCAAGTGCCAACTATGTAAAATCTGATTTGAAAATTTCCTTAGATCCTAAGGAATACGGCGTTTATGGTGGCAACAGCGGTTATAATGCCGATGGCTCCACAAAGGTTAGAAATATAGCTTATAAGGATGTGAGCCGTGGGTTTCTTTTTGCCGACTCCTGCCCGCCCTATGGCGTTTGCCCGCGTTGTGCCCACAACCGGATAAATTATTAAAAATAATTTAGTTAAAACGGCTTAAGATTCTGGCTTGTCTGTAGCATTTTCACGCAGTTTTATCCCATCTTCCTTAATAGTAACCTGCTTATCTTTATAAAGGGTTCCAATTGCTTTTTTGAAACTCTTTTTGCTCATACCCAACATATTTTTAATGGTATCTGGGTCTGATTTATCGTGCAAGGGCAGAAAACCACCGGCAGCTTCCAATTCTTCGCGTATAAAATTGGCATTTGGTTCTATACTTCTGTAACCCGGTTTTTGCAATACAAGGTCTATTTTATTATCTGGGCGAATATTTTTTACAAAAGCCTTCATTCTATCGCCAGTGCGAATGTCTTCAAAAATATCTTCAATATAAATCAATCCTTTATGAACCCCGTTAACTATAACGTTGGCGCCCATATCGGTAAGATGGGTAACCAAAATGTCTACTTCTTCGTAGGCTTCAACGGTTAAAGTATCGTTTTGAAGAAAATGGTTGGTTTTACTTGAACCCACCAAACGATTGGTTTTTTCATCTATATATAAGTAAACAATATACCAGTTTCCTTTTTTCATAGGGCGTGCCTGCTCCCTAAAGGGCACGAACAATTGCTTTTCCAGCCCCCAATCCATAAACGCACCGTATTCGGTAACCTCGCTACAGCTAAGGTAGCCAAAGGTATTCAGCAATAAAAAAGGCTCTAAGGTTGTGGCAATGGGCCGCTCCTCATTATCGAGATATATAAAGACGGAAATTTCGTCGCCAATTTCATATTCCTCGGGCTTATATTTATGTGGCAGAAGCACCACATTTTCATCTTCATCGCCCAAATAGAGTCCTGGTTCGGTTTCCCTAAGGATTTCTAGAGTATTGTATTCACCTAATTTTATCATAGATGCAAAGGTACTGTATTATTGTAAAAAAAGTGAATATAGGCTGTGTACAAATAACATATTTGCGTAAATTCACTTTAGCTATGAATCTATTAACACACCCAAATCTCACGCCCGAATTCCAGTTGACAAAAACGCTGGAGACAGATGTGGGCGTTTTATTTTTATATGGCAATATTGTAATCTTTCAGGCGAATGAAGGAATTGTAATGTCGCGAAAAACAGCTAATTCACTTATTATTAAGTGTCTGCGTTTTTTAAAAGGCAAAAAATGGATTTTATTGAGCAATAGAATAAATTCCTATTCGGTTAAACCGATGGACTATAAAGCGCTCGATAGAATACCAAGTCTTGAGGCAGTAGGTATAATTTACTATAATGAGATTGCCAAATCTAACGCCGATTTGGAATCAAAATTCTGTAATATCCATTTTCGATCATTTGGCAATTTAATGGAGGGAGTTGAATGGGCCAAAGAATGTTTAATTGATAAACTTGAAATAATCTAATAACACTTTATCATTTATAGTGGAAGGTGTAAAAATTTCGAGCAAAGCCGGTTTGTCTTTTATTTCGAAAAATGCTTCCAACTTTTCATTCAATTCTTCTTTTTTATTAACAGCAGTATAATTTAAATTGAACATTTCTGCCAAGTGTTTTGCGCTCATGTTATGCTTCGTTTCAAAAAAAGTATCAAATATCTTAGTATCCTTTTCACCGGGAAGAATTCTAAAAATCCCACCGCCGCTATTGTTTATTACTATAATCTTAAAGTTCTGTGGAATGTAATTATTCCAAAGCGCGTTGCTGTCGTAAAAAAAGCTGAGGTCGCCAGTAATAAAGACCGTGGGCTCTTTTGCAATTAGGGCCGCGCCTATGGCGGTACTTGTGCTGCCATCTATGCCACTGGTGCCACGGTTGCAGTACACTTTAACTGAAGATGGAATGGTAAAAAGTTGCGCATATCTAATTGTAGCACTGTTGCTCAATTGCAATTGTATGTTTTGCGGAAGCTTGTGAAAAATTTCACAAAAAACCATGAAATCTGAATACGGGATTTGTGTTTCGTAGCTGTTGTGGCGCTGTAATCTGTGCTCTTTTACCTGCAACCAAGTATTTTGATAATCGCTTTGAAGTGGAATTGTCTTCGGAAGAAATTCTGCAAAAAACTTATTGATAGCAATTTTAAAGTGCTGTGAAAGCACAAAATAAGTATCATACGCCTTTTTGGAATCGACGTGCCAATGGGCTTTTGGTAGGTAATTTCGCAAAACGTTTTTAATGCGTTTCGAAATTACCATGCCTCCAAAGGTTAATAAAATATCTGGCTGAAGCATTTTTAATTCGGCCTCCTCCAACGGACTAATAAGTTGGTCTATGGCAGAAATAAAATTTTCGTGGTGCAGATTTGATGTTGTTTCGGTCAACACCAACACACTTTCATCTTTCGCCATTTGGGCAATAAAAAGTTCCTCTATACTATTTGGCGCCAAAACGCCTACCAGTATCATTTTCTTTTTGCTGCTGTTCCATTGTGTAATAAATGAATCCAGATTTTCTTCTAAAACTTGATTTTCTACCCGCGGCTGCACATTTTGTGGCCATACCAATTTTTCGGTAACCGTATGGTAAAGTGGTTCTGAAAATGGTAGGTTAATATGGACAGGACCTTGTAACTCTATTGCAGAATTAAGCGCAATATTAATTTCCGTCTCGTTTTTTATTTGCGATTCATCACTTTCAACACAATTGGCGCTGTATAGTATATGGTTTTCAAATACATTTTCCTGGCGAATGGTTTGGCCATCACCTATATCGATACTGGCAGCAGGCCTATCGGCCGAAATTACGATTAAGGGAATATCGCTATAAAAAGCTTCTGCCACCGCAGGGTAATAATTAAGAAGGGCCGAGCCAGAAGTGCAAACAATAGCTACCGGCCGCATTAATTGCTGCGCCATTCCCAAGGCAAAAAATGCTGCACAGCGTTCATCAACAATACTGAAGCATTTAAATTCTGGGTGGTTACCAAAGCCAATGGTTAATGGCGCATTGCGGGAACCGGGAGAAATTACAATATGGTCTATTCCTTTATCCAAACATAGTTGAACGAGGGTTTGCGAAAGAATTTTATCTGAAAACATCATGGGCTGTAAAGGTACAAAGACGCCAATTATATTAAAGCATTGGTGCCAATACTTGTAGCATGGTCTGCAGTTTATTTTGGGTTTCGCGCCATTCCTGAAATGGTTTAGATCCAATGGTTATTCCGCCGCCCACGAATATACTGGCGGTATCGTTTTCAATTTGCATACAACGCAGGTTTACAAATAGCGATGCCTTGGCCCCGTCATTGTGGATTGGTCCCATAAATCCGGTATAAAATGAGCGATCGTAATTTTCATGGTCAAGAATAAATTGTTTTGCGAATTTTTGTGGGGCGCCACAAACCGCAGGCGTTGGATGTAACACGCGAACAATTTTTAAGAGCGTTGTCTTGCTATTATTCAGAAAACCACAAATCTCGGTCTTTAAATGAAAAAGCGATCCGGCCTGATGGGTTTGTGCGGTAGATACTTTCAAAACGGAAGTAACTTGCTGTAAGCTATTTGTTATAGCATCTGTTACCAATTGTTGTTCGTCCAGTTCCTTGGGGCCCCAAATTACGGGCAGTCTACTTGTATACGGTTGCGTACCCGCTAAAGCCATTGTTTTAAAGGCTTCATTTTCTACCTGTAACAAAGTTTCGGGAGAGGCACCACACCAAATGCCCGTTTGCGGATGGTACCAAATATATCGGAAAGCCGATGGGAAAACACCCAACAATTCTTTTAGCAAGGTTGGAACAGAAAATTCGGTTAATGGAATTTCTTTTTTACGTGAAACAACAATTTTCTGTGCCTTTCTTTTCTTTATACTATCAATAACTTTTTCTACCAACTTAAAATATGCTGCCTGTTCCTCCTCATTTTCGGTTATGGCTATGGGCGAAACTTTTTCGGCACTGTTAGGAATAGTGGTTTCGAAGACTTCAGATTCCTTTTCTGGAATGATATGCGCATCGTCAGTAAAATCAAAAGGCGCCAGAACAAAACCGTTTTCATTTAATTCATTAATTGAAAATAGCTCGTTTGTATTTTGAAGCATTGCCGTAACCTTATTTTGGTTGGGCAAGGAATAAAGCACAAAAGGTAGTTGTAGGTTATAATGCGCCGTAATTTTTTCGGAGAATTGGGGTAGGTCCATTTTTATTTTTTGGGTAAGGTAAGGGTGGTGAGTTTTATTAGGGAAACCAAGGTGCCATCTTCGGTGGTAATTTTTATTTGCCAAAGTTGGGTAGTTCTTCCTTTATGCACTACTGTGGCGTGTGCATATACATAGCCATCGCGAACGCTTTTTACATGATTGGCGGCAATTTCAATACCGCGAATTACCACATCATTTGAATTCAGAAAAACAAAAGCGCCGGCACTGCCCACACTTTCAGCCAGCGCCACGGAAGCTCCGCCATGCAATACCCCATCGGGCTGATGCACTTTGGGGGTAACCGGCATTCGGGCAACAAGGTAATTGTCTCCTATTTCGGTGAATTCAATATCTAGGGTTTCCATTAGCGTATTTTGGCACATCTTATTGCAAGCAGCCAAAATTTCGGGGTTGGTGTAGGTCATAGCATTGGTTTACATTTGTAAAAATACAAAATTGAAATTAACAAAATGAGCATTCAAA
>CAXBDO010000164.1:0-5855 GCA_963974165.1 uncultured Aequorivita sp. | reverse complement strand
AACTACATTGGTAGATAATGAGGTTCGTGTTTACAAGGGAGGTTCTTGGAGAGATAGAGACTATTGGTTAGATCCAGCACAGAGACGCTATTTTCCACAAGATATGGCTACAGATTATATTGGGTTTAGATGCGCAATGAGCCGCGTTGGTTCAAAATCTAAAAAAGGAAAACGCCCAAGAAACTAAAATTATAAAATTTAAAAAACAACCCTCCTTGGCATATAGCTTCGGAGGGTTTTTTAGTATATTTATTTTATGGATATACCTTCCCTACATAAGATTTTCTTACAGAGCAAAGGCGTTAGTACAGACACCCGAAAGATTGCTCCAAAAAGTATTTTTTTCGCCCTAAAGGGCGATAATTTCAATGGCAATCTCTTTACACAGGAAGCCTTGGATAGAGGCGCTTTTAAGGTAATAATAGATGAAGAGGCGCAACATAAAAGTACAGGTGAAACTATTTTGGTTCGCAACGTTCTTTTAACCCTGCAGCAATTGGCAAAATATCATAGGGAGTACTTAAGATTGCCAATAATTTCGCTTACTGGAAGCAATGGCAAAACAACTTCAAAAGAACTTATAAATGCAGTTCTTTCCCAAAAGTTTAAGGCGGTGGCCACCCAAGGGAATCTCAACAACCATATAGGCGTTCCCTTAACGCTTCTCACTATGGACCAAAATACTGAAATCGGAATCGTAGAAATGGGTGCAAACCATTTAGGGGAAATAAAAATGTTGAGCGAAATTGCCGAACCGGATTATGGTTATATTACAAATTTTGGAAAGGCACATTTGGAAGGTTTCGGCAGCCTTGAAGGCGTAATCCAAGGAAAAACAGAACTTTACCAATACCTGAAAAAGCACGATAAAAAAATATTTGTAAATGCCAACGACCCCCAGCAATTGACAAGTTCGGAAGGCATTTCAAAAATTACTTTTGGAACGGCACAAAGTGATTTTAATATAGTGTTAAAAGACAGTTCGCACCATCTTATGGTGGAGTTTGATGGTTTGGAAATTCAGAGTAATTTAGTGGGCGCCTATAATTTCGCCAATCTTTCGGCTGCAATTGCAATTGGGGCCTATTTGGAAGTTTCCCCTGAAAAAATAAAGGCAGGGATTGAGGGCTATGTACCTTCAAATAACCGTTCGCAATTAATTGCGAAGGGAACAAATACCATCTTAATGGATGCCTATAACGCCAATCCTACAAGTATGCTCGCCGCATTGGAAAATTTTAAACAAGCCAAGGGCGAAAATAAAATAATGTTTTTGGGCGATATGTTTGAATTGGGTAAAGATGCCGAGAGTGAACATCAAAATATCGTAGATTTTTTGACAGAAAATCCTTTCGGAACCACTTATTTGGTGGGCAGCAATTTTTATAAAACGAGTACTGAATCTTCGGCTATAAAGCAATACGAAAATTTTAATGACCTTGAAAAAGTATTGAAACAAGCACCATCAAAAAATGCGACTATTTTAATTAAAGCATCGCGGGGAATGGCCCTGGAAAGAATTTTGGAAATTCTATAAGCTTTAAAATTACACATTCATTTTCTGAATCCTAAATTATTATGTGGGCCATGTTGGATTCGAACCAACGACTTCCACGTTGTCGACGTGACACTCTAAACCAACTGAGTTAATGGCCCATTTAATAAACAAAATCGAAATTGAGTTTGAAAAAATGATTATCAAACCAATATTGTAAATTTCTATTTATCGAATTTTTTAATCGGTTTCTTTTTAATCATTCCTCCTTTTGCATCCTTAACCGAAGTCATAATCATAAAGGCCTGCTTGTCTATTTTGTCTACCTCGGTTTTTAGCTTACTCATCTCGAGCCGGGTAATTACCGTATAAACAATATCTACAGGTTTACGGGTCTCCCCTACTTTAGAGAAACCGTTTTCTCCCTTAAAAATAGTACATCCGCGGCCCATTTTATCTATAATTGCCAAACGAATTTCTTCATTTTTATCTGAAATTATGGTAATGCCCATAAATTCCTCAATACCATCGATTACAAAATCGACCGTTTTTGAAGCAGCAAAGTAAGTTAGGATTGCGTAGAGCGCAATTTCAGTAGATAGAAAATAAGAAGCCGTTGTAAATATGGCTACGTTAAAAATCATAATAACATTTCCTACAGTTAGGCTGGTCTTTCGGCTAATAAATATGGCCAATACTTCGGTACCATCGATTATCGCACCGCCACGAATGGCTAGACCTATGCCCAGACCTAAAAATAAGCCTCCAAAGGCCGCAACCAATATTTTATCATCCGTAATGGTCGGATACGGAATTAAAGCCACGGCAACGGCTAATAAAACTATGCCAAGCACACTTTTAACGGCAAATCTTTTACCGATGGAAAAATAGGCCAATGCCAAAAATGGCAAGTTAAAACACACCAATAACAATGAAAATGAAATACCGGCAAGTTCATTTACCATTAGCGAAATACCCGTAACGCCACCGTCAATAAAACCGCTAGGGATTAAAAAACCACGTAACCCAAATGATGCAGAAACCACACCCAATATTAAATAGAAAAAATCGCCTACTTCGTGCGATACCTCTACTTCTAGGTTTTGTACACGTTTTTCAAATGGTTCGGAAAGCTGCGAAGGCGCTTTGCGCTTTTGGCGGCTTTTTACAACCTTTTCAATAATATTAAGGAAGAATGAATTCAATGTTTTTGGTTTTTAATTAATGCGAAACCAAAGTTAAACTTATTCCTTTTAATACAGGGGATGAAATAAATAGGAATAAAAAAAACCGAAGCGAATGCTCCGGTTTTTTTAATTCTGGTGGGCGATGAGGGGTTCGAACCCCCGACCCCCTCGGTGTAAACGAGGTGCTCTGAACCAGCTGAGCTAATCGCCCTCTTAAACAATAATTTTAAACTTTTTCCTGACCCTCCCGAAGCTAATTCGGGATGCTCTGAAACAGCTGAGCTAATCGCCCTCATTGTTTTGAGGTTGCAAATATAAGGTAGTTTTTGATACCCGCAAACATTTATTTAAAAAAAATTATAAAACTTCTGCTACCACAAAAGTGCTACCGCCAATAAAAACCAAATCGGTTGCTGAAGCAGCCGCCAGCGCCGCCTCGTAAGCTTTTGATACTGAAATATATTCCTCTCCAACCAGACCGAAACCACGGGCTCTTGTTAGCAGAAGTGAAGCTTCCAAGCCTCGTGGAATATTTGGTTTACAGAAATAATAAATGGCATTCTTGGGGAATAACGGTAATACAGAGTTTAAATCCTTATCGTTTACAACGCCCAAAACTATATGCAGATTCTCAAAACATTCTTTTGATAGTTGGGCCATAACCATTTGAAGGCCTTCCTTATTATGGCCAGTATCGCAAATTACTTTCGGGCTCTCCATCAAAATTTGCCACCGCCCCATTAGCCCCGTATTCTTAACCGTATTCTGCAAACCGTTTTTAATATTTTCTTCTGAAATATTCCAACCGCGATGCTGCAGGACTTCTATGCTTCCCAATACAGTTTTTATATTCTTTTGCTGGTAATTTCCTTTTAGATCTGATTTCAGATTTCCAATAGTCCCCGCCTTTTCAGCTGCTACTAAAGCTAGGGTATTCCCTAAAAATTGGGTATGGTCCAGCCCTATGTTTGTGATTATGGAAATTTCGGGGTTAATGATGTTTGTACTGTCCAACCTACCGCCCATGCCCACTTCAACTATGGCAATGTCTACCTTTTCATTTCTGAAATAATCAAAAGCCAAACCTACCGTCATTTCAAAAAAGGAAAGATGGTTGTTTTCGAAATAAGGTTTGTGGTTGGCTACAAAAGTTGAAACATATTGCTCCGGAATCATTTCGCCATTAATTTTTATACGCTCGCGAAAATCCTTTAAATGCGGGGAAGTATAAAGCCCTGTTTTATAACCGGCCTCCTGAAAAATAGAGGCCAACATATGGCTCGTACTGCCCTTACCGTTAGTGCCGGCAACATGTACACTCTTAAAGTTATTTTCGGGATTGTTTAAAAATTCTGCAAGTTTAATAGTCGCAGTTAAATCTGCTTTATACGCAGACTGCCCCACTCTTTGGTACATGGGGAGTTGAGAAAAAAGCCATTGTATGGTTTGGGAATATTCGATAAGGCAAAATTTAGAACCTCAACAAATTTACTCGGAAAGACTGAATCTATAAATAATTTTACCAATTTGTTTGGCCGGCGCCTTGTCATCGGCATTAAATCTGGTTGCCATAGCTGCACGCCTAGCAGGATCGGTGAGGCATCTGGAGTTGTTTGTAGTTCCGCGCACGCCAGGAGTTGCGCTTATTACCCTACCGGTTCTATCAACCTCAATGCTTACTACTACCGTTCCAGCTTCATTACAGTCCTGTACAAATTTTTCTTTGTTCAGTGCTTTTCTTCCGCCCAATAAATAGTTACCATCGCCATCCAATCCTTTTCCTGTTCCATAGTACGCACTGGCATTCGGGTCGCCATCAGGACTTCCTTTACCGCCCGGACTTTTGTCGTCGCCCTCGCCACCCTTTGCAGTACCATCGCTCTTAGGCCCGTTTAAAATACTGGAAAGTGCATCAGTAGTTGCCCTATCCGGTTTCGGATCTGGCGTTTTTACTTCTTTTTTTGGTTGCTCTTTAATGGGAGTTTCCGTTTGTTCCTTTTTAGGTTTTTCCTTTTTAATTACTGGCGCATCTTCAGTGTCCTGCGTTACTACTTCTTCCTTAATGTCCGATTTTGGCTGTGAAACAGGAGTTGAAGTTGCCTGCTGTGGGGCCGACTGAATTTTTTCGGTTGGCTGAATGGCGCCGCTGCCAGTTTCGGTTGTTCCAAAATTAATAGCTATACCCTGCTCCAAGGGCGGATCCATATACCTCATTCCCACATAAAACAATAAAATAAGTAGAAGCACATGCACGATTACCGTGATGGTCATACTCTTTCGTTTATGTTGTGTGTCTAGAATTTTCAAGGTTGAAGGTTTATGATTGTGATTAACGGCATTTACAATTTCAGTGCCATTATGTACCAAAACAACTGCAGCCTGCTACTGAATACTTTTTTACTTTAATTCGGTCTAACGGCCAGTACGACTTTAAAGCTATTTCTGTTTGCAATATCCATCACAAACACCGCGTCTTCAATAGGTACGCCCTCTTCTGCACGAAGAATTATGGTTGGCTCTTCTTGGCCTGCCAAAACTTTTTTAAGTTCGCTTTCAATGCTGTATTCGCTTACGCGTTCTTTGTCTACGTAATAGGCCCCATCTTTAGTTATGCTAACGGAAGCTTTTTGTACGTTCGAAGTTTTTCCCTTTGCCTTTGGAAGTATTAAGTCTAAGGCATCTGGTGTTATGGCAGGCGAAGTTAGCAGGAAAAATACCAATAACAGAAACACTATATCTGTCATGGAACTCATGCTAAAATCTGCACTTACTTTATTTCTTCCTCTAAGGTTCATTAAGTAGGCTCGTTTAACATGTCTAGAAAATCTACCGCTGTTGCTTCCATTTGGTGCACCACCTTATCTGTTTTTACAACCAAATGGTTATAGCCCATATAAGCAATAATACCAACTATTAATCCGGCAACGGTGGTAGTCATAGCTGTATAAATACCTTCAGCAAGGCTTCCCATTTCGGCTTGGCCGCTGCTGGTTGCCAATTGGTGAAATGCCAAAACCATCCCTATTACCGTTCCCAAGAAACCAATCATAGGCGCAGCCCCAGCAATGGTCGCCAAAACGCTTACGTTTTTTTCAAGTTTGTAAACCTCAAGTCGGCCGGCATTTTCAATGGCGGTATTAATGTCTTCCAAAGGGCTTCCAATTCTTGAAATT
>CAXBDO010000163.1:0-5893 GCA_963974165.1 uncultured Aequorivita sp. | reverse complement strand
AAAGTGGCCCAATCCCAAAACCTTGTAACCCAAGAACAATATAACAGGACCAATGATCTTGTAGACGCCGGTGTACTTCCACGTGGCGATCTTTTGGAAATAAAAGCCACCGATGCATCTGAAAAACAACGTTTGGCCGTTTCCGAAAATACAGTGAAAATTTCATTGATAAGCTTAGCGCAATTATTGCTAATTAAAGACTACGCTAATTTTGATATTGCAGACGAAGATTATAAAATTATAGATGACGGCATTGCAGACGTGCCCGTTTCTGAAATTATTGAAAGCGCAAAACAAACGCGTTCTGAAGTTAAAATAGCCCAGACCAGAGTAACCCTTGCCGAAAAAGATCTCCAAATTTCAAAAGGGTCTTATTTTCCAACCCTCTCAGCCTTTTTTGGCTATAATACGCGCTATGCAGATAATGATCCGCTGGAGCGCGAATTTGTGGAACAACTTTACCTCAATGATGGAATTGGGTACGGCCTTCAGTTAAATGTGCCTATTTTTAACGGATTTGC
Organism: uncultured Aequorivita sp.; assembly: GCA_963974165.1. Classification (GTDB taxonomy): domain Bacteria; phylum Bacteroidota; class Bacteroidia; order Flavobacteriales; family Flavobacteriaceae; genus Aequorivita. The sequence goes on along the minus strand of CAXBDO010000163.1, from coordinate 5,372 downwards.
CGTTAGAAGCAATGTAAAGCGCAACAAAATTAATTTAAGAAATACTGAATATCAATTAGAACAGGCACAACTCGATTTGGAATCTAATGTTTACCAAGCCTACGTAGATGCCAATGGCGCCCTTAAGGCGTATGAAGCAGCCACTGCAGCAATTGAATCGCAGGAACTTGCCTATCAGTACGCAAAAGACCGTTTTGATGTGGGGCTAACAAATGCTTTCGATTTTAGTCAATCAAAACTGCGCTACGATAATGCGAAGATTGAAGAAAACCGTGCTAAATTTGAATATATTTTTAAATTGAAGGTGTTGGAACTGTATTTCGGTGTGCCAGCAAGCGAATTAAAATTTTAAGTATGAAGAAAAAAACACTTATTTGGGTTATTGTTGCCAGTGTATTACTAATTGCATTATTGATAGTTGGTAAAAAAGCCGGATGGTTCGGTAAAACTGGCGATTTCAAGGAAGTTGAAATTACCCAGATTGCGCCTATAGATATTTTCGAAACGGTTGCCGCTACCGGAAAAATACAACCCGAAGTTGAGGTTGCACTTTCCTCTGAGGTTTCTGGAGAAATCATTGAACTTCCCGTTAAGGAAGGACAAACTGTTGAAAAAGGTGATCTTCTGGTTAAAATAAACCCAGATTTAATTCAGGCGGCGGTTAGCCAATCGCAGGCTGGCCTTCAAAATGTTCGCGCCCAATTATCGCAGGCACAGGCAAGCGAAAAAAACGCAAAACTTAATTACGAGCGCAATAAATCGCTTTTTGAAAAAGGAGTAATCTCTAAAGCTGAATGGGATAGATCGGTAACCGATTACGAAATGGCGCAAGCTAATTCAAAAGCAGCCTATTATAATGTTCAAAGTGCTTCAGCAAATGTTAAGCAATCTGTAGACAATCTTTCGCGTACAACTATTTATGCGCCAATGAGCGGAACCATTTCAAAACTATCCGTAGAATTGGGTGAAAGGGTAGTGGGAACTGCCCAAATGGCCGGTACCGAAATTGTTCGCGTAGCCAATCTCCAAAATATGGAAGTGGTAGTAGATGTAAATGAAAATGATATCGTAAAAGTTTCGGTGGGCGATTCAACCATTGTTGAGGTAGATGCATATTTAAAACGCGAATTTAAAGGTGTGGTAAGTGAAATTGCAAACAGCGCTGAAAGCGCATTAACTGCAGATCAGGTTACAAATTTTAAGGTAAAGGTTAGAATTCTTCCAAGTTCGTATAAAAACCTAACCGAAGGAAAGCCGGAAAACTATTCACCTTTCCGTCCGGGAATGACGGCAACGGTAGATATTATTACCAACAAAAAGAAAAATATTATCGGTGTACCAATTAGCGCTATCGTTATTAAGACCGATACTACCGACTCAAAAAAATCGTATACTAAGGAAACTAAAAGCCTAAACGACGAAAAGTTTGAGGCTGTCTATGTAAAGGAAGGCGATGTTGCAAAGCTTAGAGTTGTGAAAACTGGAATCCAGGATGATTCAAACATTGAAATTATCTCGGGCCTAAAAGAAGGTGAAACTGTTATTACGGGCCCTTATAACACCGTTACAAAATTGCTGAAGCAAGGCGATAAAGTTGAAATTGCAGAACCCAAAGAAGAAGAAAAAACCGAAAAATAATGGCTGTTATTTTATGTCTTGAAACTGCTACAACCAATTGCTCGGTTGCGGTTTCGGTTGATGGAAAAGTTAGGGCAATTAGGGAAGAAAACAATCAGAAATTTTCGCACGCCGAAAAGCTCCATGTATTTATTGATGAGGTTTTAGCGGAAGCTAAGATTGAAAAAAGCCAAATTAACGCCGTGGCCGTTAGTAAAGGCCCAGGTTCTTATACTGGCCTTAGGATTGGCGTTTCGGCTGCAAAAGGCCTGTGCTTTGCCTTAGACATTCCGTTACTGTCTATTCCTACCTTAGAAGTTATTGCAAGGCAAGTAGAACAGCAGGATTGTTTTATTATCCCGATGCTCGATGCCCGAAGAATGGAAGTCTATTCTGCCGTATTCAACGCTGAAAAAAATCAGGTTAGAGATACCAAGGCCGAAATTGTAAATAAAGATTCATTCAGCGAATATTTAGATGAAAAACAAACTGTTTTTCTGGGGGATGGCTCCAATAAATTCAAAGAAGTTTGCGCGCATAAAAATGCCATTTTTATAGATGGAGCATTTCCCTCATCTGCTGGGATGGCAACATTGGCCGAAATAAAGTACAAAAAAAGCGACACTGAGAATGTCGCTTATTTTGAGCCCTTTTATTTAAAGGAATTTATGATGGGATAATTATTACAATAGCGAATCGAAATAGCTAATTGTTTTAATTAAATCGCCTTCCTTGTCTAAATCTATATTGTTATCCTTTATAAATTTTTTCATTTCGTTTTTCTTCTTGTCCATCATCTTTAAAATTTTAGACTTTCCACTTGGCATTTCTAAGAAGGTACCGTTTTGCACTAAATAATAAGTTACTGTTTTAGGAAAGGATGGAGGACTATCTTTTTGGTAGCTAGTCTGTGCTTTTTGCGGTGCTCTAAAAACAGCTTTCGTCTTTTTGTAAAGATCATAGGTCTTTCCGTCGCTCAATACATTAAAATAGCCTCCCTTTTCATTGCTGCCATTAAAGGGAACAAAAACATAGATATCTCTAAACATCTTCACAAAAATATCTGGCGATTTAGTTAAGGCTCCATAACTTTCATCGGAAGGGCTTTTCTTTATTTCAATTTCATCTGCATAGGCGTTATAGCGCATAGGCACATCGTCCTTAATTAATTGTTCTCCCTGAAATATTTTTCCCTGTACAAAATTAGGGTTAGAGTAGGCTTCGTCTTTAATTGCCGCAAATTGGGCTTCAGTTAAACCGAAAGCCAATGACTTTTCATTAAGGTCTATGGTTCTCGCGTATATATCAAAATTGGTACTGGCACGTTGTGCAATTGCTGGAGCTAATAGCATAACAGCAAGTGATGTTAAAATTATATTTTTCATTTTTAAATTTTTATTATGTTATATAAAAGTAATATTAATTTCCACAAACATAGGAAATTTATTTCTGTAAGGTCTCCAAATTAAAATGGTGAACGTCGCGTTGTGGGTAAGGGATGGAAATGCCGGCTGCCTCCAGTCTTGATTTTCCTTCCTCCAGAATTAACCACCTAAGCGCCCAAAAATCTTCATTCTTTGCCCAATAGCGCACAGTTAAGTTTACTGAACTGTCGCCAAGTTCTGCAACTGCAACCATCGGAATTTTGTCTACAATTTGTAAAACTGTTGGCTGCTCATTCACCAATTCCAACAGAATTTCTTTTGCTTCTTTAATATTGTCGTCATACCCAATTCCGAAGGTTAAATTTTCACGACGTATTCCTTCTTCGGTATAATTAATTATATTGTCATTGCTCAACTTTCCGTTTGGGATAATGGCTAATTGGTTTCCAAAAGTGGTCAGTTTTGTATTGAAAATAGAAATTTCCTTTACGGTACCATCAACTCCTTGCGCACTAATAAAGTCGCCAACCCTAAAAGGTTTTATAAGTAGTATTAAAATACCGCCTGCAAAATTGGCAAGAGAGCCCTGTAGCGCCAAACCGACGGCCAAACCTGCAGCACCTATTATAGCTACCAGCGAGGCAGATTCTACGCCAAGTTGGGTAATAACCAAAACGAAGAGTATTATTTTAAGGCCCCAATTTATGAGGCTGGCAATAAAGTTTTCTAGGGTTGGGTCGTATTCCTTTTTGTCGAAAAAACGGCGAATAAACCCATTTATAATTTTTATAAGCCATAATCCAATTAGCAGCATTAATACTGCTCCAATTACACTTGGCAGAAAATCGATTAGTTTTTGTCCATACTTTTCAAGGTAGATATCTAAGTCTTGAAATTTTTCCATAAAAATTTATTGTTTTTTGTTTAATGATTCAATTGCAGTTTTTGTGTCCGTAACGGGAATTTTGCAGGTATTGTTCTCGCAAACATAGATAAGGGTTTCATTTTCCACATATCTATTTTCAAAAAGCGGACCGCTTTTTTCGCCCTTACTGCCAGCAATAATAATATTTGGCAGATAATGTTTATTGAGCTCTTTAACTATTTGCTCTGTATTGGGCCCCACGACAACAACCTCGTAAAAACTAGTTTTAAAATTTAGCAGCAGGTCCAGCCAATTTGAAAAGCCGCTGGGGTATTGCGAAATTTCTGCCGAAACGTTTTTCAACATTTGATGCGAAATTTCGTCATATTTAGTGTCTTCAAAATACTTTGAAAGCAAGAATAAGTTCTTCGCCATGGTAGAATTTGAAGCCGGATTTACATTATCGCGGTACTCAAAACTGCGGGTTACAATGGCCGGGTCTTTTTTTGAAGTGAAATAAAACATTTGTTTTTCTTCATCAAAAAAGAACATCACTGCGTGATCTGCCATTTTTTTTGATAGCGTCAGCCATTCATCATCCAACGTAATTTGGTATAAGTCTATAAATGCTTCAATAGTGAAGGCGTAATCTTCCAAAAACCCATTTATGCTGCTCTTGCCATCTTTATAATTGTGGAAGAGTGCGCCATTTTCAGCCATTTGATTTCCGGAAATAAATAGGGCATTTTTTAAAGCCGCGTCTAAATATTCTTTTTTTCCGAAAGCTTTATATGCATCTACATAACCCTTAAGCATCAAGGCATTCCAAGAAGTAAGTGTTTTGTCGTCTAATCTTGGTTTGTGTCTTTTATTGCGATATGTGAGCAATGTTTTTTTCCAGTCTTTCTTTTTCTGTTGAAATGCTTCAGAAGTTAATTTGAACTCTTTAATTATTTCTGAATCCGTTTTCTTTCGAATTAGCACATAATGGTTGTTTTCCCATCTGCCGTAGCTATTTACGTTGTAATATTCCTTAAAGATTTCGAAATCATCTTTTAGCTGCGCCTTCAGTTCTTCCGAAGTAAAAACATAAAATGCGCCTTCCTCCAGTTTATCATTTTCATCTTTGCTATCGGCATCCAACGAAGAGTAGAAACCGCCTTCTTTATTCGTTAAATCCTTAGCAATAAAATCTAAGGTTTCAGCAACAACTTCCTTGTAATATGGGTTATTTGTAACCATATATGCTTCGCTGTAAAGACTTACAAGTTGGGCATTGTCATACAGCATTTTTTCAAAATGTGGTACGTGCCATTTTTCATCTGTGCTGTATCGCGAAAAACCGCCGCCAATCTGGTCGTAAAGCCCGCCATAGGCCATTTTATCTAAACTTAACGTAACAAAATCCAGTATTTCAGCATTCTTGGATTCAACAGCATACCGAAGTAAAAATTGAAGGTTATTTGGCATCATAAACTTAGGAGCGCCCTTAACCCCGCCATATT
>CAXBDO010000162.1:0-5920 GCA_963974165.1 uncultured Aequorivita sp. | reverse complement strand
GCTCCAAATAACAGCGCGACCAGCGCCCCCCAAAAGGTTAAAAAATTATCCCAGACAATTGTTCCCAATTCTCCCAGTTTAGCCATCACTTCAGATTTAGTATCTACTTTAACAACCACAGAAAGGGTTGCCGCGGTTTTTGGCACCGCGGTACCGGTGCAATCTGGGGTATCGTAAAGTTGAATATTTGCGCTCACTTTTAAAGTGCCCGACTTGTTTGGAATTAGGGTAAAGCGAACATCGGAGCCACTTGGGTGTATTTTTATGCAAGTAACCTCTAATGGCGTTACGGTAAAATCTGGCGCATAGGGCGTAATTTTTGCATATTGGCCAATACTGGCGGGTATTAAGGTTTCATCCTGTACTCTATCTGGCGCTGCAATTTTAATGATGTCTTTAGCGCCAATCCAAACTTTTAATTCGCCCGCCTCGTTCATCTTCAGGTTTTCATCGGTCTCTAAAACAACTTTATAGTCGTCGCTGGTTATTGGTTTATGATTTACGGCAATGGTATCGCCTTTTTCATTGTAAATAACTTCGGACCCACTTCCAATCACTACCATAGAGTCTCTATCTGTGCCTTCCATACCGTCGTCGGAGGTTTCTTTCACGTCATCGTAAACGTCTTCAATGTCATCGTAAGTTTCTGTAGAATTTTCGTAAACAGGTTCCGATTCCGAACTATCGCCACAACTATAGAGCAACATAATAAAGGCAAAATAAAAAAAGGCTTTTTTGGAAAATTCCATCGGTATTATTTTTTTGAAATTCAGTACCGCATAGTACATTTTAAAGTTAAAGCTGCTTTAAAAAAGCGCATTTAAAGCGGTACGACGGTACTGAGATAAATTGAAAATTAAACTGGGGAGTATCAAATATAAGCGTTTTTTTGAAAAGCGCTGGTTTTGAGGTTTTAAGATTATTGAGCGTAGCTTTTATGTTGCAATTGGGCCAATATTTACTTTTTAGGCAGTTGTTATTTTATATTCCAGCTTGGGCTCTGCCGAGATTTCATACTGGGTGTCTATCGTTAATGATTCCGTCGTATTCGAAATATCCATCAAACGCAGTGGCGTAGTGAGGCCGCTCTCGGTAATATTGATTTTGGTATCCTTATAAACCTGTATTTCCGTTAGCAGAAACAGGATATTGTACTTTTCTAAAATATCCTTATTAAGTACCGTTTGTGTTTTTTGAAATACAGTTTCGCCCAACTGCTGCGCTTTGTTTTGAAGTTCAGAAAATACGGCTTCGGTACTTAGCTCAAATATCTTTTTTGCTTTGTGATAGTGGTTTGGCGTTACTTCTGATTCTGAAATTCCCTTTGGTAAAAGACCGAGAAACAGCTCTATTTTTTCTGGAATAAACAGGGTTTCTGGCTTCACCTGCTTCATTAAATTTAGAAATATGGAAACTTGTTGCTCCTTCGCCAGGGCATTTTGCATGGTTTCGGAAATAATAATATCCGGCGCTTGCTGCGAATCTATTTTATAGGTAGTAGCATCAGCTTGAACCAAAGTAATATTATAGTCTTCCAGCGCTAATTTTGAAATTACATTTTGCAGCATTTTAAAACTCAATGGATTTACCTCCACCAAGGTGTAATGTATATTTTGTTTATGATTCCTTAACAGCAAAGGCAGGATAAGCGTGGCAAAAGGCCCGGTGCCAGCGTAAAGAATATGAAGTTGGTCTTGGGTTTTAAGTTTGTCTTTTATAGCGGCGTCTATGCCCCTAATAAATTGCCGTGTTCTAAGCAAATCGTCTAGGCACATGGCTGCCCAATAGGTGCCTAGGGCTTTGCCATTGCTAAATTCAAGATCGGCGCGACCGGCATCTACATCCATTTCTTCACCGCAGAGCTGGTTTAAAATGGCTTTGTACTTATTGGTGGCCAGCAGTAAATTGCCATAGTGAAGTTCGTCTTTTAAATATTCTGAAGTGCAATTAAGTAGGGCTTGCTTTATATCCATTGGGGCTGAAGTTGCTTGGGCTATTTTAGAAGTTGTGTAGGTTCTATTTTTTGTGAGCAACTAATTTAGTGAAAAGGGATGGGATTTTAGGTATGGAGGTATGTTGTCTTTTGTCAAACGGAAGGATTGTGGGTTTGAATTCTTAATCAGTCAACAGGAAAGCCAATATTTAAACACCCCAAAAACAACATTATGAGATAATTAAGATAAAAATTTTATTTTTGAAGAAGGGTTTAGTGCTTTTCATAGGACACGTTGTTACCTTTAGTTTTTTTATTCAAACTCGAATCGTTATAAAATCCTAAATCTTTAATATATCGATTTAATAAATTATATTTTTTCCATTTTTTGTCTATTGATAATTGTATGCAATCAATAAGTTTTTTAATTATGTAAACTATAATTAGACACATCGTTAATTTAAAAAACTCAATATTCTTAACATCATTAAATGATGAAAAGACAAAGTAAATAATAATACAAGCTGATGCAATTTCAGAATAGAATTTCGTATCGATTTGATTTCGTTTTAGAAATTTATTCAATTCACTTTCTGTAATTCCATAATTATCAATATTTGGTTTATCTGCGTTTTTATGTAATTTTGTTAAAAATGATGAACTAAAAATTATTCTTTTAAATTTCTCTTTATATTTTTTGAAATTTTTATAGTTAAGGTTTATTAAGAGAACAAGAGGAATGTAAAAAGAATAGGAAATCCATATCGGGATTAAGTTTATTCCAATATAAGAAACAAATTTTATGCGTAAAAAATTGATTAATAACAGTAGTATTCCTAATATTATCAATAATAGTAAGCCATAAACATATGAAATGATTGAATATAATTTTTTTTCCAATATTTTTTATCATTTTAAATTATTCATAACAATAAAAATAGCTCACATTCTCTTTAGTGGCTGTTTTTAAATTAAAGATAACGTTACGGGTATGGTGACGTAGCTGACGTTAGGAAGCTATGCACTATACCCATTGTTGGGCACAGTATTTTATATTTTTATTGGTCTACTACTTGATATTAGAACTTTTCTAGCAATAAATTCTATTAATTCGATATCGTAATTCATTTTCTTCACTTCATTTGAATACGGTAATAATACATCAAAGTCACCTTCAGAAGCTTTTGAATGAACTATTCTACATCTAATTTCATAAATCCTTTCGCTTACTTCTGCTACTAAATCTGCTGTGTCGTTCTTCACTGATATCTTCTGTTTGGCTAAATTCTTTCCTTTATTTTCTGCGAAGAAATCGAATCGATTCTGGTCTGCTGAAAAGAATTCTTTCAATTCTACATTGTTAGTGCAAGAGTTTATTGTTGCTTTTAATTGTTCACGTTCATTTCCAAATGATTTGCCTCCACTATTGGACTGAATTGTAGAAATAATTTTTGTAATATCAGTATCTCTATTAGGATTAAATCTTGGGTCTTTAATTATCCCCTGAATTTTCTGTTTAGCTTCAAAACTTGAATAAATAGGAAAATAAAATTCTGTTGTTTGATAAAAAGCCAAGTATTGAAAAATTGGCATCTGTCCTGATTCTTTAGCGTACCAATAAAGTGAAATAGGTTCAGAGTCGTATTCATATTTTGGTTCAGAAATGGTTGCCGACTCGTCAACAAATAATTGTTTTCTTCTAAGTTTATTATGTCTTTCAATCCAACTCTCGCGTTGGCTTTGAAGACTAATGGGCATTTCAAATGAAAGGTCGATTTGAAAAAATATCGAGTTTGCAATCTTTTCAAGTATTTCTCTTGCCGTGTCGTGAGTTCCCGCTTTTGAGTTTTCGATTTTGAGTGTTATTCTTCTCATAATTCTACCTCTAGGTCCTCTTTCTCTACTGCCTGATAAAAAAGCAAACTCCAAAGAGCAATATCCCATTGATATAATAAAATCATCAAAAGAAGGAAGTGAAATCGTAGTTACCTCTTCAGTTTCTTCATCTTCATCTTCCTTTTCAGGTTTATTAATAAGTTCATTTAAACGATTAAAAAAGAAGCGTGAAGGATTTTCTACACTTGAAATCTCAGCCTCAATAATTCCTTTGTCTTTAGACCAAATTCCTTCATATCCTTGTATAAAACGGAATTTTTCAAATTCACAACTCAACGCTTGGTCTATAGGTTCTTCCCTAAATACTAGAAAGCAATCATGTTTTTCTCTACCTGCTGGTATGTCAAAAAGAAGCCTCTTTGGAATTTCAGGATTTTCAGGTTCGAATTCTTCATATGCTATTTTCGCACCATCTAATCTGTTTTTAAGTTCAACTATCTTTTCTTCCATAGGTTTCTTTATATTGTGCCAACACGCAAATAAGCGAATCTTTATAACTTAGTTTAGCATATCCCACATAAGTGAGCAAATTCAATTTCAAATATAATTTAAAGTAAAATTCCCCCATCGCGCATTGCCATATGGAGAAAATTAATCGGGGAGAGTTTCAAATATATGTTTTTATTTCAAACAAACATATAGCTAGTATGTAGGATGTTACGTACCCTAAAACTTAAAAATGGTTACAATTCAATTGTTCTAAAAGTGAGGTTAATCCTTGGGGAGTGTATTTTCTTGGTGGGCGGGAGGCGGTGAAGCCAATGTTTTTGGGTGGCGCCTTTCATAATTAACAGGGCGCCGTGCTGCAGGTTTAGGGAAACTGTTTCCTTGGTTTCCTTATGTTTAAAGGCAAATTTGCGCTCCGCGCCAAAACTTACCGAGGCAATAGCGCCGTTCTTTTTTAAATCCTTTTCGGCATCGCTGTGCCAGGCCATGCCCTCTTCTCCAGAGTGGTACAGATTGAGCAGGCAACTATTAAAAGTCTCGCCGCTTTCGGCCTCAATATGGGCTTTTAGCTGCAGAAGTTCGGGCGTGAATAAATGCGCTTTTTTGGTGACTTTAGAGTAGGTGTATTCAAACTCGCGTTCGCCATACCACGCCACTTTGCGTTTGGTAATTATCCTTTTCCCGAAGATAATGGCCTCGTCGTTTTTCCAGGCAATTGTGTTGAGAAGAATTTCATAATAACGGTTCGCCTCGGCTTCCGAAAAAACCATGCCGTAGTAATTTACCGTGCCATCTTTTGGCAATAGGTTACGCTGCGAATCCATTTCAAAATTGAACAATTCCATAGCTTTCAAAGCTATTACATTCTGCTCAAACTGTAAATTAAATTAACGCGGAATCTTGCGCCCCAACTGTAATTTGTTAAAATCGCAGGTTTTCAAAACCGATTTTCAGCCTTTTCATTTCGAATATTAAATAGAAATTATAGTATCTTAGGTTCTCATTTTCAATCAATAACCAATACTATGAATACAATCTTACTAATACTAGCCGTAATTGTTGTCGCTGCCATTCTGTTTGCGATAGTCTACAACCGTTTTGTAAAAAACAGGAATGTGGTAAAAGATGCGTGGAGCAATATAGACGTTGCCCTAAAACGCCGTTACGACCTAATTCCGAATCTAGTGGAAACGGTAAAGGGCTATGCCGCCCACGAAAAAACTACCTTGGAAAGGGTGATTCAAGCCCGAAATGCCGCAATGGCAGTACCTGCAGATGAAATAAATGCCAAGATTAAGGCCGAGAACCAATTGCAGCAAACGCTGCGGAGCATTTTTGCCTTAAGTGAAGCCTATCCAGACTTAAAGGCGAACGTTAATTTCTTGGACTTGCAGCAAAAACTGAACGAAATAGAAGAAAACCTGGAGCGCAGCCGCAGATATTACAACGGCACGGTGCGCGAAAACAATACCTATGGCGAAAGTCTCCCCGGAGTGCTCTTTGCCGGCATGCTAAACTATCAGCATTTCGACTATTTTGAAGTCGACGAAGCTACGAGGGAAAATGTGAAGGTGAGTTTTGACTAGAATAAGTTATTGAGCTGATTAAGTTATTTAGTTACTATTTTTCTGTTTAAAAATCATT
>CAXBDO010000161.1:0-5928 GCA_963974165.1 uncultured Aequorivita sp. | reverse complement strand
TGCCAGTGTTCCAAAAAATCCCAACCCTGCCGTAAATATCGTATTCCTGATTATTTTCCAAACCATTACATGCAGATTGGCCCGCGTATAATTGGCCAATTATTCTTCCATTTTCATCAAAAAGTGGGGAGCCGGAAGAACCGCTTTCGGTAGTTCCAATTTCCCAGCCATTGCCAGTACCGTGTGCGCCACCGCCTATAAGCCAAACTTGAGTGCCATTGGCATCAACTTTTTGGGCGCCAGAATCATCTCGACATATTTTCATTATGTCGCCGTTAGGATGGTGAATTCCAACTTCAAACAAGGGATCGGTATCTGAATTGTCCCAACCGGCAAAAGCAACATCCCACGAATCTGGAATATGTTCAAAAAGCTGTACAAGGGCAAAATCGCTCTTGCTGTTATTTGCCTTTAAATCTGCGCCGCTAATGGTAAAATTATTCTGCAAATTACCGCTCGGGTCGCCAGTGCCACAAACTGGCGTAGGGCTTACCCAATTGAAGCGTACAGACCATAAGGCAGGGCTACTATTCTCCAAACAATGGTTGGCAGTTAAAAGGTAGGGAGTTTTATCGTTTTTTGTATTGTTCACCAACGCAGCAGAACATAAATAACCATTACCCAAATTTAAAAGGGCTACGGCTTTTTTCACCAAATCTTTTTTGGCGTCAAAATCATTTCCTATGGGGCAGTTTACATCAAAATTGCAATCGCCGGAATCTTCAAAGCCCCGCATTCCATTTACAGTAGAATTAATATTGCCCATTCGGTAACCGTGAATAACACTGTTAAGCTGAAGTCTAGGCGTTTCCTGGGTACCAGGTGGTTGGTAGTATTCGATCCAAATTATATCGCCCTCCACAAACCAGGTGCCCAATTGGCCATTGATTCTGTTTTGGGAATTATTGTAAGTTCGGGTTACATCGGTTCTATCTTGGTTATACAATTGTAACCTAGATCCGTTGGGTAGATAGAAATCGCTGAAATTTACGCTAAGATTGATGGCACCGCGGGAATGAATAGTTGCGCGCCAAATTTTTCCGCCATTGGGCAAAGTGGTCCAAAGCCCTCCGCGTAGCAAGTTCAAATCTAAAAGTATTTCAATACCATACCGCCAAGGCATGCTTTTATCTAGATCATTAATACTGTCCTGTTGCGCAATTAAACCTAAGTCTAAGGGCGGAAGTTGTATAACATCTGGTTGCTGCTGTAAATTGAGATCCCAACTTTCAGGCAAATTGCCGCCTTCGCCTTGTGAAAAGGCGAAAAGAATATAGAAACTAAAAATGAAGAAAAGTAAAGTTTTTCTCATTCTGCCTGCGGTTAGTATATTTAAAGGGTTACTAAGGTATATTTTTAATCTGACATTTGAAAACCAAATGCTTATAAAATAATAAATCCCGATTGAGGTCGGGATTTATTAAAAATATGTGTGTTTTTTTTAGATAATCAACATAGCATCGCCATAGGTGTAAAATCTGTATTTTTCCTTAATTGCCTCGGCGTAGGCTTCCTTAATAAAATCGTGGCCGGCAAAAGCAGAAACCATCATTAACAAGGTAGACTTAGGAGTATGGAAATTAGTAATCATAGCATTCGCGATACTAAAATCATAAGGAGGGAAAATAAACTTGTTGGTCCAACCTTTATATGCATTTAGCGAATGGTTTGTAGAGACTGAACTTTCCAAAGCACGCATAGCGGTAGTACCTACTGCACAAACACGTTTTTTTCTTTGGATTCCTGTATTGATAATATCAACAGCGTGCTGTTGAATTTCCATTTCCTCAGAATCCATTTTATGTTTTGAAAGGTCTTCAACCTCAACAGAACTAAATGTACCCAGGCCAACGTGCAAGGTAACCTCTGCAACGTTTACGCCTTTAATTTCAAGACGCTTTAAAAGGTGCTTAGAAAAGTGAAGTCCTGCAGTTGGAGCAGCAACGGCACCTTCATTTTTTGCGAAAATAGTTTGGTAACGCTCGGCATCTTCAGGCTCTACCTCTCTTTTAATATATTTTGGAAGTGGAGTTTCACCCAACTCAGTCAATTTTTGGCGGAATTCTTCATAAGAACCGTCAAAAAGAAAACGAAGGGTTCTTCCACGTGAAGTTGTATTGTCTATAACTTCAGCTACTAATGTTTCATCATCGCCAAAGTACAATTTGTTTCCAATTCTAATTTTTCGTGCTGGATCTACCAATACATCCCAAAGACGCGTTTCAGAATTTAATTCCCTTAAAAGAAAAACTTCAATTCGCGCTCCAGTTTTTTCTTTGTTCCCGAAAAGGCGGGCAGGAAAAACCTTGGTATTGTTGGTAACCAAAACATCATCTTCTTCAAAATAGTCGATAATGTCTTTGAACATTTTGTGCTCTATTGTTTTGGTTTTTCGATTCAACACCATCAGTCGTGACTCGTCACGGTTTGGCGCTGGATATTCGGCCAACAATTCCTCTGGAAGATTAAAGCTAAAATTTGAAAGTTTCATTCCCATAATGCATCGTGTCTTTAGATTTTAAAAGGCTGCAAATATACAACCTCAAAACAGGCGTTGTCAAGTAAATGCCTGTTTATTATTTGGAAATATTTATTGCGCCAGGAATCAAACGAACCGATTCAATAATTAATTTGAAGTTTCGGTCATAATACAACTAATTCCGAGCTTTTTTAAATCTTCCCAAAAGCGCGGATATGATTTTGAAATCACCTCGGCATTTTTTACAATTAGATTTGTTTTAACCGATAACGGGGCAAAGGCCATCGCCATTCTATGGTCTTGATAGGTCTCGATGTGTACGTTTGTATTAATTGCACCCCTTTTCTCCAGTTGTAGTGAATTGTCGTCTACCTCAATAGTGGCACCCAGTTTTTCCAATTCATTTTTTAAGGCCGCAAGTCTGTCGGTTTCTTTAATTTTAAGGGTGTGTAAACCCGTTAGATTGCATCCAATGCCCAGACCAAAGCAGCTAACGGCAATTGTTTGCGCCAAATCGGGCGTATTTGCTAGATCGAGCATTAGCGAATCTGGCAGTTCACTATTTTTTTTGGTGAGGGTAATTGTTTTTTCAGAAGAATTAAAAATGGTTTCCACACCCAGTGAAGCATAAATCTGAACCAAAGCCGCATCGCCCTGCAGGCTTTCTTCTGAATAACTTGTAAGTGTAACTTCCATATTCTCTGAGAGGGCTACCAAACTGTAAAAATAGGAGGCCGAACTCCAATCCGATTCAATGGTAATGGCAGCATCCTTAATTTTTGGAGTATGGGTCACTCTGATTATTTTTCCATCAAAACTTCCAGAAATGCCCAGCTTTTTTAAAAGTGCGAGAGTCATTTCAATATAGGGAATGGAGGTGGTTTTTCCTTCCAAGGTAATTTGCAAGCCGTTGGGCAACATAGGCGCCACAAGCATAAGGGCTGAAATATATTGACTGCTTACGTTGGCTTGAATAACAACTTCACTTTTGTTGAGCGCTTTTCCTTTAATTCTTAATGGCGGAAACCCTTCATTTTGGAGATATTCAATATCTGCACCCAAATTTTTGAGGGCGTCTACCAAAATGCCGATTGGTCGTTCGTGCATCCGTTGGCTGCCGGTAAGTATAATTTCAGTATTCGGCTTTGCTGAAAAATAGGCCGTTAAAAATCGCATTGCCGTGCCCGCATGGTGAACATCTACTTCGCCATTGCTAATTTGCAAGCCATTTTGCAAGGCAGTTGTATCATCACTATCAGAAAGATTATGGATAGCGATATTTGGAAATTGGGCCTGAAGGATCAACATTCGGTTCGACTCACTTTTTGAGCCGCCAATATTGATCGAAATATTTTTTAAAGGAAATTTTCCGCGCTTTAATGTGGCTATCATGGCCTGGCATCTTTTTCTTTGAGCTTGGCCCTAAATTTTCCGAAGGTTACCAAGAAGCCATAAATAAACCCTGCCAAGATTAAGGTTACAAAAAACGAAAGCGGATTTCTTTCTGTAAAAAATGACGAATCGAAACCTTTAATTCCCCACGAAATTAGGGTAAAAACCAATCCGAAAGCAATGGCCAAGGTTAAAACCGATTTCCAAAACCCTTTCGTATTTAATACCCTCTTAAACATTTTATTTTAATTTTTCATTGCCGTGGTGCCGGTCGTGGTCGCGCTTGGTCTTTAATTCCAACTTTTGGTCAAAAGCTTCCTGAAGGTCTACCCCTGTTTGGTTTGCAAGACAAAGCACTACAAAAATAACATCTGCAAGCTCTTCGCCCAAATCTTTATTTTTATCACTTTCCTTTTCGCTCTGCTCGCCATAGCGGCGGGCAATTATACGCGCCACCTCGCCCACTTCTTCAGTGAGCTGTGCCATATTGGTTAGCTCATTGAAGTAGCGGACGCCGTGCGCCTTTATCCATTCATCTACTTCTTTCTGTGCGTTTTTAATATCCATTATGCCTTTGAAAGTACAACTTTTTCGTTCTCCTTGGCAATTAAAAGCTCATAGAATTTCTTCAAATTACCATAATCTTCTGCTCCTATAAGAGATTGGTTCATAGCGAATTCTACTGAAAGCTGAAGCTTGTTGCCTACCTGCGAAATCAAATATTTATAGCTACCAACACCTTCCCCTAAATTGAACAAGGTATTTTCCGGCAAAGATTCAACTTTATAACCTTCCGGCAAAGCTATGTTTACAATATATCTATCTTTCATTGGGTAGCCAAAGTCAATTGGGTATAATCGCTCCTCTGGTTTAAAGGGATTTTCTTTTGTTGCCAAAAATATCATAGGCGAAAAATATAATTTGCCCGCCACGTCTTCTACTCCTTCCATAGTTTCAAAATCGTATTCCAATGAAACAGGTTGACCAAGGGTTGTTAGGTTTTGAAAACCTAAATTTGAAAGTTCTACTTCACTAATTCCTTTTGCAATTCCTTTGCGTTGGGCATCGGGGTTTAGATTTTTATATTCATTTCGGTAATGGAAGGCATAATTGCCAGTAAATCTACTTTGCGATTTTCCAGAAATTGAAAGGTCTGGATTAATTTCAGCACTTACCATAGCACTTTTAACCGCCGGCACAAGCGAGCTTAGGGAAACCCAGCCAGAAACGCCATTCTTTTGTATTAAGCGCCCTTGCCAATTAAGTACGTTATATTTTAATACACCTATTTCGGCATCCTTACTTGTAGCATCCAACAATAGAGTACCCTGTGGAAGCTGAACCGCGGCAATTACGTAATTAAATCCGTTACGGGTTGGGAACAATGGAATACCGTGTGCTTTGGTACTCACCAAAACTGGGTTGGCATCTAAATTTGCATAACGCAACATAGCCACCAACATTAAATTAATATCGGCAACATTGCCCGATCCTTTTTTATATGCATCCTTTACACCTTCATTCGTAAAAATACCGTGGTAGCCATTCCAGTTCATCTTATTGGTAACGAAAGAGAATATACGGGCAGCTTTATCTTCAGGGTTGGTTACGCCACTTAATAGTTTTTCAATATCGTCTTCAAAATAGTTTTTGCGTTCCAGCTCATTGCCAAAACTTTCTATTCTATAAATACTTTTTGAAACATCTTCCCAAGTGGTTGAATAAGTCTTTAACGGACTTCCCGGAAAATCCATAAAGCTCATTTCAAACTGTAGGGCCGTAGTGTAATTATTAAGATTTCCTGAATATGCCTCCTTTTTTAATGCAGGAACATTTTCTAGATCTACTGAATAAGTGTCTTCGCGAAAATTAGCTTCCCTTGTGGTAGTTTCAGGGATACCTGAGCCCGAAAAAGCTTTAATATCTTGTGTAGTCTGTCTATAGGTTATGCTGCGTTCTCTACTATCAGTTTCTACTTTAAAAATTTTCATTTTCTTTTACCTTTTCATTTTTCCATAGCTATCGCTGTCGAGGCTGTTGGTCCTCACGCAAATAAA